>DASPGF010000122.1:0-8519 GCA_035620755.1 Myxococcota bacterium | reverse complement strand
ACTCGAACTTGTCGACGGCCTTCATCAGGCCGATGTTGCCCTCCTGGATCAGGTCGAGAAACTGCAGGCCGCGGTTCGAGTACTTCTTCGCGATCGAGACCACGAGCCGCAGGTTCGCCTCGACGAGCTCGCTCTTGGCCTCGTGGGCGCGCGCGGTCGCGGCCGCGAGCCGGTCGAGCGCGTTGCGGATCTGGTGGCGCGTCATGCGCGCCTCGGCCTCGATCTGCTGGATCGAGCGCTCGACGGCGTCGAGCTCGGCGACCGCTGCCGCGATGCGCGCGGGATCGCCGCCGAGCCGCTCGAGCGCCTGCCGGGCGCGCGCGCTGCGGCGCGTGGAGAGGCGCGCGAGGTCCGCGAGCTCGCACGGCCCGACGCCGAACTCCTTCGCGATGCGGCGCGCCTCGGATTCCGCACGCCAGATCGCAGGCCCGATCTGCTTGAAATCGGCGATCAGCTGCTCGCACAGCGCCTTCGAGACGCCCGTCTCGCACAGGTGGTCGACGATCTCGGCATAGAGCGCATCGATTTCGCCGCGTAACCGCTCGCGCGTCGCGTCGCTCGTGCGCGCGTTGTGGATCGACGCGAGGCGCTTGCCGATCTCGGCCTCGACGCGCCGGATGCGGCTCACCTTGAGGAAGAAGTGCTTGCGGCGCTCGTCGGGCGTGGCCGCGGGATCGGCCGCGTCGAGCCCGTCGAGCACGTCCTTGAGCTCGAGCTTGTGGGTCTTGAGGCGCTCGGCAATTTCCAGGATTGACGTCACGCTTTGGTGTGTACCGATCGCCGCGAGCATGCGCTCGCGCTGCGCGCTCTCGATGCGCTTGGCGATCTCGATCTCGCCCTCGCGCGTGAGCAGCGACACCTGCCCCATCTCGCGCAGGTAGACGCGGATCGGGTCGTTCGCGCTCGCCTCTTCGTCGACGTCGCGGTTGGTGCTGGACGGGCGCCGGCGACTCGGCTCGGCCGCGCCGACGCGAACCACGCAGATGCCCTCTTCGCCGAGGATCGCCTCGACCTCCGCGATGCCGCCCGCGCAGTACTTCGAGCGCCCGAGCGCCGACTCGACCTCTTCGATGGTGAGGAAGCCCTTGCGCCGGCCGTCGGTGAGCAGCTTCGCGATCAGCGCGCTCGCGAGCTCGAGCTCGACGTCACCGAGCTCGGAGTCGCTCTCGACGAGCTCCGGCGCGTCGTCGCCGTTCGCCTCGGCGTCGAGATCGGCGCCGCCATTCGCGCGGGGGTCGAACTCTGCGTCACCGTTCGCGTCGGCTTCGAGCTCGTTGCCGCCGTTCGTTCGCGCTTCGAGATCGGCGTCGTGCCTCGCCTCGGCGTCGAGCTCGCCGTCGTAGTCTTCGAGCGGATGCAGGTCGGGCGCACAGGCCGGGTCGTGCCGGCGCTCGCGCGCGGCGGCGGCCAGCGTCTGGTCGCGCTGCTCGCGACGACGGCGCGGATCGTGTTGCTCGCGCTGTCGGCGCTGCTCGCGCGCTTCACGCTCGTCGCGCGGCTCGCGCGGCTCGCGCGCTTCGCGATGTTCGCTCTCTTCTGAGATTTGCGGGGCCATGGGGGGAGGGCTCCTTGTGGAACGGTCTCGACGAACTCCAGCCGACTAGGTCACGACGCAAGCTCGGGTCGGCGCTGCGCGGGACCTTCGAGGCGGCCACGCAGCTGCTGCTTCGCCTCGAAGACCGAGCGCCAGTCTTGATCCGCATCGCGAAGGCGGCGCGTGAGAGCGCGGCTCTGCTCTCCGCGCAGGCGCTTTCGCAGCCAGCGGATCGTGTCGTCGAGGATGCGCATCGCGGTCTCCGCATCGAGCTCCGCGCTGCTCGTCGCGAGCTCGCGCAACAACGCCTTGGTGTCATCGCTCACGCGCTCGCAGAGCGCGTCGAGATCGAGCCGCGCGGCGCGCGGCTCGGCGGCGAGCGCGCGCACGATCTCCGCGGGCCGGCCCGCGGGCAGCAGCGCGAGCAGCTCGTCCGCCGCGACGCGCTCGAGCAGGCCCGGGTGCTCGATCAGGCTGCGCACGAGCTGCTCGATGATGCGGTCCTGCGGGCCGCTGCGGCGCGGCTGCGCGCGCACGGCCTCGCGCGGATCGCCGCCGCGCCGCTGCACGGCGATCGCCTCTTCGACGTCGCGCGGCTGCGCGCCGACCGCGAGCGCGAGCTGTCGCGCGAACTCGCCGCGCTCGACCGCGCCCGGAATCGCGGCGAGCAGCGGCACGACCTCGGCGACGGCATCGGCGGTCTGCCAGACCCGGTCTTGCCCGCCCGCGGCTGCGACACTCTCGTTGCCGCGCGCGGCGACGCGGTGGATGACGGCCTCGATCGCGGGCGTGGCGGCATCGACGCGCGCGCGCAGCGCGTCGCCGCCCTCGCGCGCCGCGAAGCTATCGGGATCGTCGCCCGCCGGCAGCGCGACCGCGCGCACCCGCAGGCCTTCGGGCAGCAGCAGCGCGAGCGCCTTGTGGAGCGCGCGCTGGCCCGCGTCGTCCGCATCGAACAGCAGCACGACCTCGCGCGTGCGCCGGCGCAGGTCGCGCACGTGATCGGGCGTGAGCGCGGTGCCGCAGGTCGCGACCGCGCCGCCCACACCTGCGCGCGCGAGCGCGATGCGATCGAAGTAGCCCTCGACGACCACCGCGCGCGCATCGGCTCGCATCGGCGCGAGCGCGTCGGGGTAGCCGTAGAACGCCTCGCGCTTGCGGAAGATCGGGCTCTCGGGCGTGTTCAGGTACTTGGGCTCCTGGCCCGCCGAGATGGCGCGCGCGCCGAAGCCAATCACGCGGCCGCGCACGTCGCGAATCGGGAACGTGACGCGGTCGCGCAGGCGATCGTAGTGGCCGCCGGAGTCGCGCTCGACGAGCAGGCCCGCCTGCACGCCGACCTCCGGCGCGAGCCTCTGCGCGCGCAGCGCGTGCGCGAGGCTGTCCCACGCGTTGGGCGCGTAGCCGAGCTCGAACCGCTCGATGGCGGCCGCGTCGAGGCCGCGCGCCGCGAGGTAGGCGCGCGCGGGGCTGCCCGGCGCCGCGAGCAGCTTGCGGTAGTGGGCGTGCGCGATCTCGTTCGCGCGGTAGAGCCGCTCCACATGGCCCGGCTCGCCCGCGCTCGTCTCGGGAACCTCGACCCCGCACTCGCGCGCGAGCGTGCGCACGGCCTCGGGGAAGCTCAGGTTCTCGATCTTCATCAGGAAGCTGAAGGCGTTGCCGCCCTCGTGGCAGCCGAAGCAGTAGTAGCTCTGCTTCTCGGGGCTCACGTTGAAGGAGCCGGTCTTCTCGCTGTGGAACGGACACAGGCCTACGTAGTTGCGCCCGCTCTTCTTCAGCGCGAGGTGGCGGCCGACGAGCTCGACGATGTCGACGCGATCGCGGATGTCGCGAATGATCTCGTCAGCGATCCGACCCACTGGGATGCGCCTCGCTTCAGTTCGATACGCGTCTCATCTTCTTGAGCGCGCGCTTGCGAGCGGCCGCGGCCTTCTTCTTCTTGCGGACGCTCGGCTTGTCGTAGTACTCGCGTCGCTTCAATTCGCTCAGGATGCCGGACTTCTCGCACTGCTTCTTGAATCGCTTCATCGCGACCTCGAAGGGCTCGTTGTCCCGGACCTTGATCACGGACATAGGTGATTGGTTTCTCCCGATCACCCGAGGCGCCGCGACGCGGTCGCGACCCTCAGGTGAGTGTCATCGCGTTGGATTTCGTGTCGAAAGCAGGCCGCGCAGCGGGCCCGCCGCTTGCGGCGGCTGCTGCGCGGTCGAGTTCCGCCGTATGCGGTTTTTCCCCAACCCGCGTTTTACCAGTGGTGCGCGTCGTAACCGTTCTGCCACGCTCGCTGCTTCTCGCGTTCGCCACATCTCTCAAGTACGCAAAAAGTCTTGGAAACTCGCTTACTTTCGATGCCGTGAGACTGCGGGCAAACTAGCGCACCCCCCGACCGCCATCAACAAGCGCCCGATCGCGGCGGGCGGACGGGGATGCCGAGCTCGAGCAGGCGGCGCTTGACGTCCGGAACAGTCGTCTCGCGAAAGTGAAAAATGGAGGCCGCGAGCGCGGCCTGGCAGTGCCCCCCCGTGGGGCCGTCGTCGAGCGCGCGAGCGAGATCGTCGGCGCTGCCGCCCCCGCCCGAAGCGATCACGGGCACCGCCACCGCATCCGCGACCGCGCGCAGCAGGTCGAGCGCGTAGCCGCCGCGCGTGCCGTCGCGGTCCATGCTCGTGAGCAGGATCTCGCCCGCGCCGAGCTCCGCCATGCGCCGCGCCCAGGCCACCGCGTCGATCCCGGTGGGCCGGCGACCGCCGTGCGTGCAGACCTCCCAGCCCGCGCCAGCGGCGCGCGCGCGCGCGTCGATCGCGACCACGAGGTTCGCGCTGCCGATCTTGAGCGCGGCCTCCGCGACGAGATCGGGGTTCTCGACCGCGGCGGTCATGATCGAGACCTTGTCGGCGCCCGCGTTGAGCAGGTCGCGCACGTCGTCGAGCGAGCGCACGCCGCCGCCGACCGTGAGCGGCATGCAGATCGACTCCGCGGTGCGGCTCACGACGTCGAGCAGGATGCCGCGGCCTTCGTGGCTCGCGGTGATGTCGAGGAAGGTGATCTCGTCGGCCTCCTGCTCGTCGTAGAGCCGCGCGACCTCGACGGGGTCGCCCGCGTCGACGTGGTCGACGTAGCGCACGCCCTTGACGACGCGCCCCTTGTCGACGTCGAGGCAGGGGATGATGCGCTTCAGCAGCATGCGAGCCTCGCGAGAGCGCGCGCGAGGTCGATCGCGCCCGCGCGAGAGACGATTCGGCTCAAGCGCATGCGAGCCTCGCAAGCGCGCGCGCGAGGTCGATCGCGCCGGTGTAGAGCGCGGTGCCGACGATCGCGCCCGCAATCGCGCCGTTCGCGTAGGCGGCGGTGCTCGCGACGTCGTCCTCCGAGCGCATGCCGCCCGACGCGATCACGGGCAGCGCGACCGCGCGCGCGAGCGCGGCGGTCTCCTCGAGATTCGGCCCCTCGAGCGTGCCGTCGCGCGCGATGTCGGTGTAGATGATCGCCGCGACGCCCGCGCCCTCGAAGCGCCGCGCGAGCTCGACCGCGCTCGTCTCGCTCTGCGCGAGCCAGCCCTCCACCGCGACGCGGCCGCGCTTGGCGTCGATGCCGACCGCGATGCGCCCCGGGAAGCGCCGGCACGCCTCGCGCACGAGCGCGGGATCGCGCAGCGCCACCGTGCCGAGGATCGCGCGATCCACGCCGCAGTCGAGCGCGGCCTCGATCGCGTCGAGCGAGCGCAGCCCGCCGCCGAGCTCGACCGGAACCGGCGCCACGCACCCGGCGATGCGCCGAACCAGCTCGGTGTTGCACGCGCGGCCCTGCTTGGCGCCGTCGAGGTCGACGACGTGCAGCCGCGCGATCGCGTGCTTCGCGAAGCGGGCCGCGACCGCGACGGGGTCGTCGTCGAACACGGTCGCGCGCGCGTAGTCGCCCTGCACGAGGCGCACACAGCGCCCGCCGAGCAGGTCGATCGCGGGGATGAGCTCGAACGACTTCACGCGCGCGCGGCTCAGAACGGAGCGGGCAAGGTTTCGACCGCGGACTCCGCGCCCCACTGCGCGAGCTCGGCCGCACTGAGCCAGCGCGTGCCGCCGCCCGGGTAGCGCCGCCCCGCGAGAATGTCCTCCGACAGCGGGCGCTGCGTCTGATCGAACTGCGACGACCACACGCGCTGCCCGGCGGGCGCCGCGAACAAGGTGAGGTTGAACCCGACGCTCGCGGGCGTCGTCGAGCCGTACTTCTCGCCCGCGCGCTCGCGGTAGCGCGAGACCTCGCCCATCAAGATCGACGTCGCGCCGAACTCGCGCGACGCGAGCATGGCGACGCCGTGGGGCGTGAGGTCGACGGACCGCAGCCCCTGCGCGCTGAACGCGGTCGAGAGATCGCTCGCGGGAATCACGCTGATGCCGCGCGCGGCGAGCGCATCCGTGACGAAGCGGGTCACGAGCTCGGCCGCGACGTCGGGCGTGACGCCGCCCTCGCCCGAATACTTGGGCAGCGTGTCGCGGTGGCTGAACGGCACCACGGCGACCTTATCGAGTGTACCCGGCGGCATCTTCAGCTGCTGGTTCTGCACCACCGGCAGCGGCCGCACCGTCGAGCAGCCCGCGAGCGCGAGCGCCGCCAGCGCGATCACTGCGCGCGCGATGCTCAGCATTGCGCGAGCCAATCGGCAAACGCGTCGAGCAGGCGGCGGCCCGCGCCCTGGCTCTTCTCGGGGTGGAACTGCACGGCGAACAGACCCTCCCGGGCGACCGCGGCCGCGAACGTGCCGCCGTAATCGACCCTTCCCACGACGTCCGACGCGCGCTTCGGCACCGCGCGGTAGGAGTGTACAAAGTAGTAGAAGTCCTCGGCGGGCAGCTTCGCGAGCATCGGGTGGTCGCCGCTGAACTTCACGCTGTTCCAGCCGATGTGCGGCACGCGCAGCCGCGCGCCGTCAGGCGCGCGATCGGGGAAGCGCTCGACGCGCCCCGGCAGCACGCCGAGGCCGCGCGTCACGCCGTGCTCGTCGCTCTCCTCGAACAGCACCTGCAGCCCGAGGCAGAGCCCGAGGTAGGGGCGGCGCGCGGCGAGATGCTCGCGCAGCGCGTCGTCGAGCCCGCCCGCGCCGAGGCTCGTGACCGCATCCGCGAACGCGCCCACGCCCGGCAGCACGACCGCGTCCGCGCGGCGCACGCACGCGGCGTCGCTGCTGATCTCGGGCTCGAGGCCCGAGCGCTCGAGCGCCTTCGCGACACTGCGCAGGTTTCCCGCGCCGAAGTCGACGAGCGCGATCCGGGGGGAAGCGCGCATCGCGGGAACGCTACAACGCGCCCTTCACGGTCGGCAGCCCCCGCACGCGCGGATCGAGCTCGAGCGCGGCGCGCAGCGCGCGCGCCAGCCCCTTGAAGATCGCCTCGACCACGTGGTGGGGGTTCTTGCCGTACGCGAGGCTCACGTGCAGATCGACGCCCGCATTCTGCGAGAACGCGTAGAGGAAATCCTCGACGAGCGCGCAGTCGAAGTTGCCGATGCGGTCGTTCGCGAGCTCGACGCGGTACACGAGATAGGGTCGATTCGAGACGTCGAGCGCGATGTCCACCCTGGCCTCGGCCATCGGCAGCGCGAGCGCGCCGTAGCGCCGGATGCCCGCCGCGCTGCCGAGCGCCTCGCGAAACGCTTGCCCGAGCGCGATGCCCACGTCCTCGATCGTGTGGTGCGTGTCGACGTCGAGGTCGCCCTTCGCGGTGAGGCGCAGGTCGAACGCCCCGTGCCGCGCGAACGACTCGAGCATGTGGTCGAAGAACGCGATGCCCGTGCTGATCTCGTACTCGCCCGCACCATCGATCGCGAGCTGCACGTTGATCTCGGTCTCCTTGGTCTTGCGCTCGACCGACGCCGAGCGCCGCGCCCGTTCACTCATCACTCAGCCTCCGCGTCATAATTCAGCCTCCGCGTCGGCGTCCCGCGCCGCCTCGCGCTCCCGGCGCGCGCGCCGGATCTTCTGCAGCCGCAGATCGACCGAGGCGCCGTGCCCCGTGAGCCCCTCGATCGCCGCGAGCCGGATCACATCCGCGCCGAGCTCGCGCAGCTTGGCGGGCTCGAAGCGCGTGACGCTCGTGCGCTTGAGGAAATCCTCGACGCCGAGCGGCGAGAAGAAGCGCGCGGTGCCGCCCGTCGGCAGCACGTGATTCGGTCCCGCGATGTAGTCGCCCACCGCCACGGGCGTGTAGTGGCCGAGGAAGATCGCGCCCGCGTTCACGGTCTGCTTGGCGATCGCGTCGGGCTCGTCGACGGCGATCACGAGGTGCTCGGGCGCGTAGCGGTTCGCGAGCGCGATGCACTCGTCCATGTTCTTGGCGACGATGATCGCGCCGCGCTTGGCGAGCGCCTGCCGCGCGATCTTCGCGCGCTCGAGCTCGGCGAGCTGGCGCGCGAGCTGCTCCTGCACGCGCGCGACGATCGAGCCCGCGGCGGTGATCAGCAGCGCGCTCGCGAGCTCGTCGTGCTCCGCCTGCGCGATCAGGTCGGCGGCGAGCCACGCGGGCGTGGCGCTGCGGTCGGCGATGATCAGCACCTCGGTGGGCCCGGCCTCGCTCTCGATCGCGACGTCGCCGAACACGAGCCGCTTCGCGGTCGCGACGTAGACGTTCCCGGGGCCGACGATCTTGTCGACGCGCGGCACGGTCTCGGTGCCGTACGCCATCGCGGCGATCGCCTGCGCGCCACCCATCTTGAAGATGCGGTGCACACCCGCGACCTTCGCGGCCATCAGCACCTCGGGCCGCAGCGAGCCGTCGGGCTGCGCGGGCGTCGCCATGATGATCTCGGGCACCTCGACGACCGACGCGGGCACGGCGTTCATGATCACGCTCGAGGGGTAGACGGCCTGCCCGCCGGGCACGTAGATGCCCACGCGCGCGAGCGGCCGCACGCGGTGGCCGAAGTTGCCGCCGCCCTCTTCGCGCACCTCCCAGCTCGAGGGGATGCGCTTGCGGTGGAAGTCGCGCACGCGCA
>DASPGF010000121.1:0-2089 GCA_035620755.1 Myxococcota bacterium | reverse complement strand
GACGTGCTTCGCGATCAGCGCGGCCGTCACGAGCAGCGCGTAGGGCAGGCTCGCCGCGATGACCCAGGGCTCGAGCGCGCCGGTCGTCGCGAAGTAGCTGCCGCCCACCATGAGTGGACCCCAGACGAAAGCGACCGCGGGCTCCGCGAGCCCGCGCTGCTTGAGCTGGATCGGCGGCGCCGCGTAGGCGATGCCGATGAACAGCCCGGTCATCGCGAAGGCCGCCACCGGCCAGCCCTGGCGCTCGGCGAGGTGCAGCACAATCGCGAGCGCGATCAGGATCACGAGCGCGATCGCGAGGATCAGTCCCGCCTTGCTGATCAATCCCGAGAGGATCGGGTGCGGCGCGCACTGGAGACGGCGGTACTCTTCGCCGTCGATGCCGTTCTCGAGATCCAGAAAATCGTTGATCATGTTGCTCGCCGCCTGGGCGAGCACGAGCGCGAGCAGCGCGCTCGCGAAATAGCCCCAGCGAGCCGCGGGGTTTCCGACGGCGAGCAATCCGCCGATCGCGCCGGACGTGATCGTGAGCGGAAACAGGCTCGCGCGCGCGATCAGCAGCCAACGCGACACGGGGTCGATCTCGCGCCCGGGAGAGAGATTCTGCGTGAGCAGGATCTCTCCCCAGTTTCGCAGCTCCGATCTCATCGAACCCTTCTGCGGCGCTCGGGACGACCGATCCGCGACCGAGCGGCTGCGAGCCTAGCCGAATCGCGGGTCGCGTCGAGGCGCGCACTGCCCGGGCAACCTATTGCAGCAGCTGATGCTCGAGCCTCGCGCGCCGCTCGGCGTCCACGCCGAGCGCCTGCTCGAGGTAGCCGTCGACCGATCCGTAACGCGCCGTCATCTCGTCGAACGCGGCCTGCAGATATTCGCGCCGCGCCTCGAGCAGCGGCAGCATGTCCTCGGGATCCGTTCGGAAGAACGAGTAGAGCGGAACCCAGCGCAGCACGAAGCGGAAGAAGTTCTGCTGGTAGTAGTTGGTGAGCAGGTAATCCTCGAAGACGGTCTCCTCGTCGACGCCGAGCGCGAGCAGCAGCAGCGCGGACGCGAAGCCGGTGCGATCCTTGCCGACCGAGCAGTGGACGAGCGTCGGCAGGCTCTCGGGCCGCTCGAGGCGTCGAAACATCGACTTCCACTCGTCCGCGTAGTCGGTCACGAACGCGCGGTAGACATCGAGCATGGTCTGCTCGATGCCGAGCGCGACCATGCCGCCAGTGCGGATCTTCCGGCGCAGCTCCTTGGGCTCGACGCCATTCTGCTCGATCGGCAGCTCGAGCCGGCCCGCGTCGGCCTCGATGCTGAGATCGGGGTCCGCCGCGCGCTCGTCGTCGGAGCGCAGATCGCACACCAGCTTCACGTCGAGCCGCGACAGATAGGCGAGATCGTCACCCGTGAGGTCGGAGAGATCGCTCGCGCGATAGACGCGATCCCAGCGGACCGCGCGACCATCCGTCGTCTCGTAGCCGCCGAGGTCGCGAAAGTTCTCGCAGCATTCGAGGGGCAGGCTGCGCTCCGCGGTGATCACCGAGGCGCCGCCCGCAATCGGCACGAGCTCGAAGTAGAGCCGCTGGGACCCACCGATCGAGGGGTCGTCGTCGTGTGTCAGCGTGATCGACTGGCCGTTCGCAATTGCGAGCGGCGTGCTGCGGTCGATCGCGAGCGGGTCGAGCCCGCCGTAGATGACCACGCCGTGCGCCGAGAACGACTCCGGCCAGCGTATCCGGATCGAGGAGTCGCTCGTCCGATCGACGACCGGCCTGCGCAGCGGCTGCTCGGCGACGAAGAAGTGCGGAGTCGCGCATGCGAACGAGGCGAGCGCGAGCGCCGTCAGCAGCGCGGCCCGGCTCAGCATTGCCCCTCCAACCCGCGACTCACGCGCCTACTCTAGCCCGCGCGCGGACTCGCCGATCGCGCGCTGCGCCGGCTGGCAGCGCGCAGGGCCGATGGTAGGCTGCGGCGCTCATGCCGAGCCAGAAGCCGTGGAAGCGCCGGCGCAGGCGCGGACTCCTCCGGACCCTCGCGCTCGGATTCGCATTGATCCTGCTGGTCGCCGTCGTCGCCACCGCCCTGCCGCTCCTGCTGCTGC
>DASPGF010000120.1:0-4002 GCA_035620755.1 Myxococcota bacterium | reverse complement strand
AAAATGCGGCGCTCACGCTCACCATGATTGCGATCAGCAGGGCCATCGGGCCGAGCCTCATGTCGGGCGTGATCAGGTAGCTGAATACTCCGAGGTAGAACAGGATTCCCTTGGGGTTGAGCAGGTTGTTGAGGAAGCCCTGCCAGTATGCGTTGGCGCGGGGCCGGCCGTCCGGCGCGCCGGGTTCCGATAACAGGACGCCGCCCGCGTTGCGAATACCCTGGGCCCCGAGATACAGCATGTAGAGCGCGCTCGCGAAACGCAGTGTGTGGTATGCGGCGGGGTGCTGGGACAACAGCACGCCGATGCCGAGCGCGCAGTAGCCAATGTGGAGCGTGTTTCCCGTGAGTACGCCGAATGCGGTCAGGCCGCCGATTCGACGGCCCTGCGTCAGCGCGTTGCGCATCACGAGGACCATGTCCGGACCCGGGCTGAGCATGCAGAGGGTCGTGACACCGATCACGAGCAGAATCTTCTCGGGCATCGTCGGGTCTCGTTTGGGTCGGCACGCCGCAGGACGAGAATGGTAGTGCGGAGCGCGATCACCGGGTTGCCATCGAGGTGTTGCCCGCGTGGGGCGCTCGCATAGAATTCCCGCGATTCCAAGGGCCGGCACGGCGGGCTCCGCTCGCAGGATGCGGGCGGCGACCGCGGCGTGATGCCGGCTCACCAACACGGGAGCCCCCAGCCATGCTCGTTACACACGTCGTACGCACCCTGTTTGCTGCCAGCCTCATCGCGATCATCGCAGCCTGCGGTGAGCGGAAGGAAGAAGCCGCGCCTCCGACCGCGACGGAGCAGGCCGCGCCTCCAGATGTCAGCGCACCCGCGGAGCCGGCCGGAGCGCCGGCTGCGGCGGCGCCTGCCGACTCGCTCGCTGCGGCGGCGCCCGCAGCGCAAGGCGCGCCGAGCGCAGCTGAGGCCGCGGGCTCCGCGCAGACTGCAGCGCAGCCTGAAGCGGCGGAGCAGCGGGCAGCACAACCGGCCGCGGAGCACGCCGCGACGATCGAGTTCGAGATCTACAAGGCGGGCTTCATCGTGGGCGTGAGCGGCGGGCGCGGCACGCTCCACTTCCAGGGCAAGTCGTATCCGGTCTCGATCGGCGGCGTGAGCGTCGGCGCGACGGCGGGCATCTCGAAGGCCGATCTGATCGGCGAGGTGCGCAACCTGCACAGCGTGAGTGACATTGAGGGCACCTACAGCGCGACACAGGCGGGCCTGACCGTTGGCGGCGGCGAGAAGGTCACCCAGCTGAAGAACTCGCGAAACGTCGAGATGGACGTGCGCGGCAAGCAGATGGGGATCGAGCTCTCGCTCGACCTCAACGGAATGGAGATCAGCCTCAGCCAATAGCGTCGAACATCCGATGCGGATCGTGCGCCGCACGCGACGAGCGCAGGCCGCGGCTCGGCCCATCGAGCCTGACCTGCGCTCCGCAAGCGTGCTAGTGTCGCGGCGCGACGTTCCCCCCGGAGCGCGTTGGATCCAACACGGAGCCGCGCGCGCCCAACATCTTCGCCGGGGGGATCATGTCGACCTACTTCCTACGCAAGCCGCTCGCGCGCTTCATCGAAGAGGCCCAGGGCGGGCCGCACGCACTGCGCCGCGCGCTCGGGCCGCTCGATCTCGTGATGCTCGGGATCGGCGGCATCATCGGCACGGGAATCTTCGTGCTCACGGGCGTGGCCGCGGTCGACCACGCGGGTCCGGCGGTGGTGCTCTCGTTCGCGCTCGCGGGCCTCGCGTGTGCGCTCGCGGGTCTGTGCTATGCGGAGTTCGCGACCATCATCCCGATCTCCGGCAGCGCCTACAGCTACGCGTACGCGACGCTCGGCGAGTTCATCGCGTGGGTGATCGGCTGGGATCTCGTGCTCGAGTACGGCGTCGCGGCCGCGACGGTCGCGAGCGGCTGGTCGGGCTACTTCGGCGTGCTGCTCGAGAGCGTCGGCATTGCGCTTCCCGCGGCGCTCTCGGCCGCCCCGGGCACCGCCCCGGGTGCGATCATCAATCTTCCCGCGCTGATCATCATCCTCGTCATCACGACGCTTCTGGTCGTGGGAATCCGCGAGAGCGCGACCTTCAACGCGATCGTGGTCGCGCTCAAGCTCGGCGTGGTGCTGTTCGTGATCGCCGCGGGCGCGGGCTACGTGCAGCCCGCCAACTGGCAGCCGTTCGCGCCGTTCGGCTTCAGCGGCATCGCTGCGGGAAGCGCGCTCGTGTTCTTCGCCTACATCGGCTTCGATTCCGTGACCACCGCAGCCGAGGAGTCGCGGCGCCCCGAGCGCGACATGCCGATCGGCATCCTCGGCTCGCTCGCGATCTGCACGCTGCTCTATCTCGCGGTGTCGGCGGTCGTGACGGGGATGGTGCCGCTCGCGCAGATCGACCGCACCGCGCCGCTCGCGAGCGCGTTCCGCGACGTGGGCTTCCAGGCCGCGGCGAGCCTGATCTCGGTCGGCGCGATCGTCGGCCTCACGACCGTGCTGCTCGTGCTGCTGCTGGGGCAATCGCGCGTGTTCTATGCGATGTCGCGCGATGGGCTGCTGCCGCCGCTGTTCAGCCACATCCACCCGCGCTTCCGCACGCCGCACGTCTCGACGATCATCGTCGGTGCCGCGGTCGCCGCGCTCGCAGGGCTCGCGCCGCTCAAGCTGCTCGCCGAGCTCGTGAGCATCGGCACGCTGTTCGCGTTCGTGATCGTATCGGTGGGCGTGCTCGTGCTGCGCCGCCTTTCGCCCGAGCTGCATCGGCCGTTCCGCTGCCCGTGGGTGCCGTTCGTGCCGATCGCCGCGGTGCTCGCGTGCGGGCTGCTGATGGCGAGCCTGCCCTGGGAGACCTGGCTGCGCTTCGTGCTCTGGCTCGCGTGCGGCCTCGGGATCTACTTCGCCTACGGACGGCGCCACAGCCGGCTGTTCGAATCCGACTGACACAACAGCGCTGAGCGACGCGTCGCGACAGCGGTCGCCGACACGTCGCGACAGGGCGTGTCGCGCCGCTTCGCTTCGGCGCCGAGCACGCGCGCGCGGTGCTTGGCCCGCGCGGGCCGGCGACTGCCGCGCGGCTCCGGACCCGAAGCCCGAAACCGCGGATTTCATTCACGAAAGCTCGAGCCTGGGGGTCGTCACGGATCGGATGCGCCGCTTGAGCGAGCGCAAATCAGCTGCGTCTCGCGCAACGCGCAACGTCGGCACGCGGCTTGCTCTAGCGCGGAAGCGAGTCCCTTTTCGAGGAGGCTCGCGCCGACATGTCGAAGATTCAAGCGGAGTGTTTGGGGAGCCGCGCTCGTGCGGCGAAGCCAGAGCACGGGTGGGCGGTGGGTGGAGCGCGATGCATACGCGTTGCGGCCGCGACCCTTCTCGCGCTGGTCGCGTCGTTCGAGCCCGCACAACCCGCGCGCGCCGCGAACGATCCGAAGGATCTCGAGAGCCAGAACGCGACGGAGGGGCGGGTCGTCCAGAGCACGGGGCAGGCGCACCTGCGCATCGAGATCGAAGCGCCGAAGGGAACGGCCGGAAGCGAGCCCGAGCTCGCGCTGAGCTACGCGAGCCATCTCGCGGATGGCCCATTCGGCGTGGGCTGGCGGCTCGAGCTCGGCGAGATCCGCCGCTCGGATCGATTCGGAACGCCCGCGTACGACGACACAGCCGATCGCTTCGAGCTCGACGGCGCGCTGCTCGTCGCCCACCCCGACGCGGCGGGCCACGCGGGCGAATTCCGCACGCTCGAGGAGTCGTTCGCGCGCATCCGGCGCGTCGGCGAGGGCTGGCTCGTCGAGTACCCGAACGGCCGCAAGGCGCGCTTCGGCACGAGCCAGGAGACGCGCGTCCGGCGCGACGGGTCGACGGACTTCGAGCGCGATGCGGGGCCGATCGGGCGCTGGCTTCTCGCCGAGCTCGAGGACGCGCACGGCAACGTCGTGCGCTTCCGCTACGCGCGCGAGATCGACGTCGGGACCGCGTATCCGCGCGCGGTCGAGTACAGCTACCGCGCAGAATCGAACGC
>DASPGF010000119.1:0-3169 GCA_035620755.1 Myxococcota bacterium | reverse complement strand
GATCGCTCGCGAGCGGCGCCCGCTCGCGCCGCGCGGCGGCGCGCGTCTGCCTGCGCAGGAACACCGCGACCGCGATGCCCCCCGCGACGAACGCCGCAATGGGCAGCGCGTAGGCCGTCAACCCGAAGCCGCGCGCGCGCGGCGCCGCGCGCAGCGCGTCGCCGTAGCGCTCGAACAGCTCCGCTTCGACGTCCGCGCGGCTGCGTCCCGCGGCCTCCTGCACGACCAGCCAGAGCTGCAGACTCGCCGCCTGCGGGCTGGTGCAGTCCGCGAGCGCGCGCCCCGGGCAGAACGGGCTCATCAGATGCTTCGGGAGCTCGTACGCCCAGCCCTCGCGCTCGGCCGCGGCGAGCGTCGCCCCGCCGTCGGGCTCGGCGGCGCTCGCCGCGGCCGAGCGCGAGGGCTGGGCGGCGAGCGCGGGCGCCGCGGCGAGCGCGAGCGCGCAGCCGATCCCCGCGCGAACGAGCGCGCGCAGCCGCCGCCTCACCACGACTCGCCCTCCGGACCGGGCCGTCGATAGGCGTCGACGCGAGCTGCGAGCTGCTCGAACGCGCGCCCCGCGGCGGACTCGCCTCCCGCGCGCTCGAGGAATGGCTCGCCGCGATCGGCGGCCGCGGCGAGCTGCGCGTCGAACGGAATGCGCGCGAGCAGCTCCAGATCGAGCCGCCGCGCGAAATCCCGCGCGCGCGTGGCGCCGTCGGCCGCGTCGCCGAACAGCGGCGTCTCGGCGCCGCAGCGCGAGCAGACCGAGCTCGCGAGGTTCTCGACCCATCCGATCAGCGGAATGCCCGCCTCGCGCGCGCGGCGCAGCGAGCGGTCGACCGCGAGCAGCGCGACCTCGGTCGGCACCGTGACCGCGAGCGCGGCGGCGATCGGCGGAAGCAGGCGGCCGAGCGCGGGCAGCCGATCCGCGCCGGGCGCGAGGTCGATCACGAGCCAGTCGAGCGCGCCCCAGCTCGTGCGGCCGAGCAGGTCGCCGAGCGCGGCCTGCTCGAACGCGCTGCGCAGCTGCGCGCCCTCGCCTTCGGGGCCGTCCCAGTCGAGCGCCTGGTTGCCCTGCAGGAAGAAATCCATGCTCTGCACGAGCATGCCGTTGGGGCCGCGCGCGGCCGCGAGCTGGCCGTCGGCGCTCACGCGCACGGGCTGGCCGCGCAGGCCGAGCATCTTCGACACCGAAGGCCCATTCAGATCCGCGTCGAGCAGCCCGACGCGCCGGCCGCGCCGCGCGAGCGCGCACGCGAGGTTGACCGCCACCGCGCTCTTGCCGACGCCACCCTTGCCGCTCATCGCGATCGCGACGCGCTCGACGTCTGCGAGCTGCTCCGCGACGCGCGCGCGCACCAGCTCGACGTCCTCGACGAGCTGCGCTGCATCGATCTCGGACGCGCCCGGCTCGAAGTGCGACATGCGGCTCCCGCGGGAGTGGGAGCGGAAACTGTAGCCCAGCGCGCCGCGCGATCGTCTGTGCGCGGCGCGCCGCATCGCGGATCTCCTACAATGCCGCGCGAGCATGTCGCAGCGCACGGAGCTCAGCGCGGGGGGCGTCGTCTACCGGCGCGTCGCGGGTCGCATCGAGGTCGCGGTCGCCGACCAGCGCGATCGCATCACGCAGCGCAGCACCACGCGGCTGCCGAAGGGCAAGCTCGACCCGGGCGAGAGCGCGGAGAGCGCGGCCATGCGCGAGGTGGCCGAGGAGGTCGGCCTGCACGCGCGCGTGGTCGGATCGCTCGGACGCATCGCCTACCAGTACGCGGAGGGCTCCGAGCGCGTCGACAAGCAGGTCGAGTACTTCCTCATGGAGTGGCTGCGCGGCGAGCCCGCCTCGCTCGACGGCGAGATGGATCGGGCCTACTGGCTCGCGCTCGACGAAGCGGAGCGCCGGCTCAGCTTCGACACCGAGCGGCGTGCGATCGGCTGGGCGCGCGAGCGCCTCGCCGCCGAGGCGCGGGGGAGCGCGTGACGACGGTCTTCAGCCACTCGCGCATCACGACCTTCGAGGAGTGCCCGAAGCGCTTCGAGTACCGCTACCGGCTCAAGATTCCGGTCGAGAGCGAGGGCATCGAGGCGTTCGTGGGCAAGCGCGTGCACGAGGTCCTCGAGCGGCTCTACCTGGCCGCGCAGCGCGGCCAGCTGCCCGCGCTCGATCGGGTGCTGCGTCGCTACGAGCAGCTGTTCGACGAGAACTTCGACCCGCAGCGCGTGCGCGTGGTGCGCGAGCAGACGCCGATCCACCACTACCGCAAGCTCGGCGAGCGCTGCCTGAGCGCCTACTACCGCCGCCACTATCCATTCGACGCCGACGAGACGCTCGGGATCGAGCAGCGGCTCACCTTCACGCTCGACGACGCGCGCGGCTATCGATTCCAGGGCGTGATCGATCGCCTCGCGCGCGCGCGAGACGGCGCGATCGAGGTCCACGACTACAAGACGGGCCGCCGCGCCGCGACACAGAAGCAGGTCGACGAGGATCGCCAGCTCGCGCTCTACCAGATCGGGCTCGCCGAGCAGTACCCGGACCGGCCGATCCGGCTGGTCTGGCACTACCTCCAGCAGGATCGCACGCTCACCTCGACGCGAACCCCCGAGCAGCTGCAGGCGTTGCGCGAGAACACCATCAGCGCGGTCGACCGCATCAACAGCGAGACCGAGTTCGAGCCGAGGGCGAGCGCGCTCTGCGATTGGTGCGAGTACAACGACCGCTGTCCGATCTACCCGAAGCAGGGAGCGCGCACGCCTCAGCCGCCGTCGGCAAACCCGACGGCGACGGCGCAGCCCAGCGTGCCGACGCCGACGCCCCCACGCGCAGCGAGCGTTTCGGAGGCGGCGATCGCGGGCGCGCGCGAGCCCGGGCAGCTCGCGCTGTTCGCCGCGAAGTCGAGCGGCGAATCGCCCTGAGCGCGCAGTGGTCGCACGCGCGGCCGACCGCTAGCCTCGGCGCGATGACGCTCGCGGTCGAGAGAATTCCCACGCTCGCGGACAACTACACCTACCTCGTCGCCTGCGACGAGACGGGCGAGGCCGCGGTCGTGGACGCGCCCGAGGCGCAGCCCGTGATCCAGCGCGCCGACGCGCTCGGCGTGCGCGTGACGAAGATCCTCTCGACCCACCATCACCTCGACCACTCGGCTGCGAACCCCGAGCTCTCGAAACACTGGGGTGTGCCGGTCTT
>DASPGF010000118.1:0-3538 GCA_035620755.1 Myxococcota bacterium | reverse complement strand
CAACGTGAACAGCAGCTCGTAGTCCTCGCCCCCGCGGCTCGCGAGCTCGACCGGGTCGAGCCCGAGCCGGTGGCAGGCCGCGTCGAAGCGCGGCGGGCGCGGCACGCGCTCGACGTCGAGCCGCGCCGAGCAGCCGGAGCGCTCGAGCAGGTGCGCGAGATCCGCGAGCAGACCATCGGAGACGTCGATGCAAGCGCCCACGCCCGGCAGGCTCGCGAGCGCGCGGCCCGCCCGCAGCCGCGGCGTGGGCACGCTGCGGATCCGGCCGAGCCCCGCGCGCGAGCGCGCGAGCTCGAGCGCAGACGCGCCGAGCGCGCCCGTGACGAAGATGCGGTCGCCCGCGCGCGCGCCGCTGCGCGTCAGCGCTCGACCCCGCTCGACCGCGCCCTGCGCGGCGATCGTGAGCGAGGTCTGGCGCGCGCGCGTCACGTTGCCACCGATCAGCGGGCAGCGGTGCCGCACGGCCTCCGCGAGCATTCCCGCGATCAGCCCGTCGATGCGCCGCAGCGCGAGCCCGGGCGGCAGCGCGAGCGCGAGCGCGAAGCCGAGCGGCCGCGCGCCCATCGCGGCGAGGTCGGAGAGGTTTGCGACCAGCGCGCGGCGGCCGATGCAGTGCGCGCTCTGCGTCTCCCAGCGGAAGTGCACGCCCTCGACCATGGCATCGGTCGTGACCACCCAGTCCTCGCCCGGGCGCGCGCGCAGGATGGCCGCGTCGTCGCCGATCCCGAGCACCACGCCGCGCGAGCGCACGGCGCCCGCCGCGCGAGCGGCGCGCTCGATGCGCGCGATCAGTCCGAATTCGCCGAGGTCCCGCAGCTGCACCGGCCCGAGCGTAGCGGGCGCTCGGCGAAGATCAGTGGCGCGACTTGGCGCTCGCGGCCGGCGGCACGGTTCGCTTGGCGCTCGCGCGCGAGCGGCGCACGCTCGCGCGACCGAGCGCGCCTTCGAAGGCGACCTCGAGCACCTCGTCCATCGTCTTGACCGGAACGAACTTCACGCGCCGCTTGAGCTCCTTGGGAATCTCGCGCAGGTCGTCGAGGTTCTTGCGCGGGATGATCACGGTCGTGATGCCCGAGCGCATCGCCGCAAGCGCCTTGTCGCGCACACCGCCGACCGGCAGCACGCGGCCGCGCAGCGTGATCTCGCCCGTCATCGCGATGTCCGGGCGCACCGGCGTGTGCGTCGCGAGCGAGATCACCGCGGTCGAGATCGCGATGCCCGCCGACGGGCCGTCCTTCGGGATCGCGCCCGCCGGCACGTGGATGTGGAGCTGGTGGCGCGTGAAGATCGACTCGTCGAAGCCGAGGCGCGATCCGCAGCCGCGCGCATACGTGAGCGCGGTCTGCGCGCTCTCCTTCATGACGTCCCCGAGCTGGCCCGTGAGCACGAGGTTCTTGCCCGGCGTGAGCGTCGCCTCGATGGTCAGCAGCTCGCCGCCGCTCTCCGTCCAGGCGAGCCCGTTGACGAGGCCGATCTCGCCCGTCGACGACGGCTTGTCGCCGACGAACGGAGGCGGCCCGAGCAGCTTGTCGAGCGAGCGCCGGTTCACCCACACGGAAGATCGGTCGCCCTCGGCCGCGCGGCGCGCGCTCTTGCGGCAGATCGTCGCGATGCGGCGCTCGAGGTTGCGCACGCCCGCCTCTCGCGTGTACTCGGTCACCATGTCGAGCACCGCGTTCGGCGACCAGTGGATGCTCGCCTCGTCGAGGCCGTTCTCGGAGACCTGATTCGGAATCAGGTACGAGCGCGCGATCTCGACCTTCTCCTCGGGCGTGTAGCCCGCGATGCGGATCACCTCGAGCCGGTCGAGCAGCGGCTTGGGAATCGGATCGAGCTGGTTCGCGGTCGCGATGAACAGCACGCGCGAGAGGTCGAACGGCACGTTGAGGTAGTGGTCGCTGAACTTCGCGTTCTGCGCGGGATCGAGCACCTCGAGCAGCGCCGCCGAGGGGTCGCCGCGGTAGTCGGCGCCGAGCTTGTCGATCTCGTCGAGCATCATCACGGGATTGTTGGCGCCCGCCTGCTTCAGACCCTGGATGATGCGACCCGGCAGCGCGCCGACGTAGGTGCGCCGGTGGCCGCGAATCTCCGCCTCGTCGCGCATGCCGCCGAGCGAGATGCGGTGGAACTCGCGGCCCATCGCGCGCGCGATCGAGCGCCCCAGCGAGGTCTTGCCGACGCCGGGCGGCCCGACGAAGCAGAGGATCGGCCCGCGTGAGTCGCCGCGCAGCTTGCGCACGCCGAGGTACTCGAGAATGCGATCCTTGATCTCGGTGAGGTGCGCGTGGTCCTCGTCGAGGATCGCGCGCGCGTTGCCGAGGTCGAGCTGATCGGGCGACGTGATCGACCACGGAAGCTCGACCATCCAGTCGAGGTAGCTGCGCACGACCTGCGACTCGGGGCCGTCGGGGTGCATGCGCTCGAGCCGCCGCAGCTGCCGCAGCGACTCGGCGAGCGCCTCCTCCGGCATCGCCGCCTCTTCGATCTTGGTGCGGTAGTCCCCGACCTCCTCGCTGCGCGGGTCGGACTCGCCGAGCTCTTCCTGGATCGCGCGCAGCTGCTCGCGCAGGAAGTGCTCGCGCTGGTTGCGGTTCATCTCGTCGTGGGCCTGCGACTGGATCTCCGCCTGCACGCTCGTCACCTCGAGCTCGCGCCGCAGCACCGCGTCCACGCGCCGCAGCCGCACGAGCGGGTCGACGATCTCGAGGATCTCCTGGGCCTCGTTCACGCGCAGCTTGAGGTTCGACGCGACGAGATCGGCGAGGCGGCCCGGCTCGTGCACGTTGGCGGTGATCGAGAGCACCTCGGGCGGCAGGTTCTTCAGCGGCAGCAGCTCCTCGACGTGGCCGCGAACCGCGCGCACCAGCGCCTCGGACTCTACACACCATTCAGTGTCGTCTTCCTCGGTCCGCGGCGTCAGGCGCACCCAGCTCGCGTTGTCGCGCTCGACGAAGGCGTCGATCTGCGCCTTCGCGATGCCCTGCACGAGCACCTTCACGCGCCCATCACCCATGCGCAAGATGCGCATCACCATCACCACGGTGCCGACGCGATAGAGATCGTCGGGCTCGGGCGCCTCGACGCCGCCGTCGCGCTGCGCGACGACGAGCAGCAACCGGTCGCCCGCGAGCGCGTCCTCGATCGCGGCGATCGAGCGCTCGCGCGCGACGAACAGCGGCAAAACCATGTAGGGGAAGACCACCATATCTCGAAGCGGCAACACCGGCAGCTCGTCGGGTATCGCAAACGAAGTCGATGCGTCGTCCATGGCATCAGCTTCGACGCTGCTCGACGCCAACTTGAGAGAGGAACCGCGTCGATTCAGGGCCGCCCGAAGCGGTTCGGGAAAGACCCGAGGGGGCTTCAGTCGACCTCGACGATCCGCCCGCCGCGCACGCTCAGCAGGTAGGGTCGCTTGCGCGCGTTGCCATCGGCGCGCATCGAGAGCACGCCCGAAACACCCGGAAACGCCGTGACGCCGAGGATCCGATCGCGCAGATCGCTGCGCGAGCTCGCGCCGCGCGCGAGCTGCACGAGC
>DASPGF010000117.1:0-2728 GCA_035620755.1 Myxococcota bacterium | reverse complement strand
CGGAGAGCGCGAGCAGATGCTACACATGGATGATGGCATCTACCCGCTGCGCGTTCCCGGCGTGCAGCTGCAGATCAGCGCGATGTGGCCGCTCGTCGACTTCACGCTCGAGAACGGCGCAACGCGCGTCGTGCCGCGCAGCCATGCGGCGCGCGAGCCGAGCAGCGAGCTGCCGAACAAGGCGATCCAGGCGCCGATGTCGAAGGGCTGCGTGCTGTTCTATCTGGGCAGCACGCTGCACGGCGGCGGCGCGAATCGCAGCGCCGCGCCGCGCGCGGGGCTGATCAACACCTACAGCCTCGGCTGGCTGCGCGCCGAGGAGAATCACTTCCTGATGGTTCCGCGCGAGATCGCCGACAGCTACCCCGATCGGATCCGCCGGCTGCTCGGCTACCAGAGCCACGGACGGCTGGTCGGCGCCTACCAGGGCGACCCCGACGGCCACTGGCGAAAGAACTAGCGCGGGGTCGGCGCATGCGGCCCTCGAGGCGACATCGGCTCGAAGACAGGCAGCGCCGGCTGCGGCCGATGCGCCGCAAGCCTGCGGATCCGCTACTCGCGCAGCACCTCGTCGAGCGGCAGCAGCCGCTCCAGGGCGCGCTCGCGGGCGCGGTGGCGGCGTTCGCCGGAGCGATGGTCTGGGCGATCGTCGGGCTCGCGCAGTTCTTCACCGTGCAGCTCACCGCGCTCGGGATCGGCGCGCTCTGCGGGATCGCGGTCGGGCGCGCGGGAAAGATCGTCGAGCGCCGCTACGCGAGGATCTCCATCTACTGCTGCATCGCAGCGTGTCTCGCAGGCGAGATGATCATCGCCTACGCGATGCGGCTCAGCCTCGCGCTGCTCTGGAGCGGGACTTCGCTCGCGCTGCTCGCGCTGTTCGCGCTCGCGGGCTCGGGGATCGCCTACGCGTGCACGTTCGCCTGGCTCTCGCCCGAGCAGAGGCAGGCGCTGCGGAACGCCCGACTCGCGAGCGCGCGCGAAACGCCGCCGAGCGATCCCGTGGGCCCGCCGGGCCGGCCGCGGGAATCGTGATATCCTCGGGCGCGTGGCAGAGCGGATGGGGAGCCCACCGGGCGATCCGAGGTCGATTCGCTGCCCGAGATTCCGCGCCGGAATACCCGATCGCTCGCGCACTGCAGGGGCTTGCCGGCTCGCGGGGTCGCAGAATCGGTTCGAAGAATCGATGAGGAGGATCCCGATGCCCATCCCGACGCGCGGCTGCCTGCGGTGGCTCGTCGCGGCCGCCGCGCTGCTGCTGCTCGCATCGCCCGCGCCCGCCGACGAGATCGAGCCCGAGCCCTACCCGGAGCAAGGGAGCGAAGAGCCCGCCCCGAGCGGCGCGGTCGACGCCGAGGAAGCCGAGCCCGCCGCCGACGCTGCCGCAGCCGACGACACCGACACCGACACCGACACAGATGGGGAGGCTGCCGAAGCCGCAGGCGAGCCCGCCGCGGACGAGCCCAACATCGCGCGCGCCTTCGACTTCGTGCTGCTGCGACCGCTCTACCTGGTCCGCCTCGCGGCGGGGCTGCCGTTCTTCGTCTTCTATCCGCTGACGATCTCGAGCGGCTGGGAGGACGACGTCGTATCGGCGCTCTGGACCGACCCTTACGAGGCGACCTTCGTGCGGCCCCTCGGCGAGAGCTTCGGCGAAGACTACTGAGCGCGCCGCGCAGCGGGCTGCTCGCTGCGACCGGAGGGTACACGGCCTGGTTTCGATCGAAGCCGACAGTGCGCAGGTGCGCGTGCCCCCGCCGCTCGTGTTCGCGGCGATCCTCGTCGCAGGCTGGGCGCTCGATTGGCTCTGGCCGTGGCCGATCGTTCCGCCCGGCCGCGGTTTCGCGCCGCGCATCGCGGGCGCGGCCGCGCTGATCGGGCTCGGCTTCGGGCTGATCGCGTGCTGCGTGTGGCACTTCAAGCGCGCGCAGACCGCGGTCGAGCCCTGGCGCGCGACCACGCGCATCGTCACGCAGGGCCCCTACCGCTACTCGCGCAATCCGATCTATCTCGGCTTCGCGCTCGCGGGAGTCGGCTTCGCGCTCGCGTTCAACAACCTCTGGATGCTCGCCGGCCAGCTGTGCTTCGTCCTGGTGGTGAGCGAGCTCGTCATCAAGCGCGAGGAGGCCTACCTCGCGCGCAAGTTCGGCGACGCGTACTCGATCTACCGCAGCAACACGCGCCGGTGGCTCTAGTACCAGCCCGGCCAACTGGGCCCCGGCCGGCGGCGGACTTCTCAGTCGAGAGCGGAACTGCCCCGGGTTGATCCAGCCCGGCCAACTGGGCCCCGGCCGGCGGCGGACTTCTCAGTCGAGAGCGGAACTGCCCGGGCTATTCGCCCTGCCAGTTCGGCGCGCGCTTCTGGATGAACGCGAGCGCGCCCTCCCTGGCGTCCTTCGAGCCGAGCACGCGCGCGGCGAGCGGCTCCTGCAGCGCCCAGAGCTCGGCTTCGGTGCGGCCCTGGTTGGCGCGGATCAGCTGCTTCGAGGCGGCGATGCCGAGCGGCGCGTTCTTCGCGATCTGCTCCGCGAGCTCGAGCGCGCACGCGACGGCCTCGCCGGGCTCGCAGAGACGCGACACCAGGCCGTGTGCGTGCGCCTGCTCGGCGAGCATCGGCTGCGCGGTGAGCGCCATCTCCATCGCGACCGCGTAGGGCAGCCGCCGCGGCAGCCGGATCAGCGCGCCGCCCGCCGCGAACAAGCCCACGCCGACCTCGGGAATCCCGAGCTTC
>DASPGF010000116.1:0-7021 GCA_035620755.1 Myxococcota bacterium | reverse complement strand
TCAGCGGCCTCGTGTACGAGGTGACCTGGCAGAGGTACCTCGCGACGCTGCTCGGGTCGCAGGGCGAAGCGACCGCCGCGATCCTCGCAATCTTCCTCGGCGGCCTTTCGCTCGGCTACGCGCTGTTCGGCCGGCTGACGCGGCGGCTCGTGATGCGCTCGCAGCAGCGGCAGACCGCGCCGCGGCTGCTGCTCGGCTCCGGGGCGGTCGAAGCGGTCATCGGTCTCTACGCGCTGTGCTTTCCGTTGCTGTTCGGCGTCGCCCAGAAGCTCTCGCTGCTGGTTCCCCTGGAAACGGCCGGCTTGGCCTTCGCGTGCGACGTGCTGCTCTCCGCGCTGCTGATCGGGCCGCCCACCGTGCTGATGGGGAGCACGATCCCGATGCTCACGCTCGGGCTCGCGGGCAGCCGCGAGCGCGCAAGCCGGATCCACGCGTTGATCTACGCGAGCAACACCGCCGGAGCGTTCGCGGGCGCGCTCGCGGCGGGCTTCGTGCTGGTGCCGAGGCTCGGCCTCGACGGGGTGTTGTGCGCGATGGGCTGGCTCAACATCGCCGCGGGCTTCGCATTCGTCGTGCTCGATGCGTTCGGTGCGCGCGTGGTGCCCGACGTCGAGCACGCGGCGGCGGGCCGCGCACCCGCAGTCGATCGCTTCTCGGTGTATGCCTGCGTCGCGCTGCTCGCGGGCTTCGCGATGATGGCGCTGCAGACCACCTTCAACCGCATCGGCGCGCTCTCGTTCGGCGCCTCCCACTTCACGTTTGCGATGGTGGTCGCGGTGTTCGTGTTCTGCATCGCGCTCGGCAGCTTCGCGGTCTCGCTGTTCCGGCGGATTCCGCGCAGCGCGCTCGTCGTCAGCCAGTGGGCGCTCGTCGTCTTGCTGTTCGCGCTCTACTGCGGGATCGAGGATGCGACCTACTGGGCGCACACGGTGCGCATGGTGTTTCGCGATCTCAGCGCGGCGTTCATCCCCTACTGGTTCGCGTCGTTCTCGTGCGTGCTGCTGGCGCTGATGCTTCCGATCGGGCTCTCGGGCGCGCTGCTGCCGCTGCTCTTCAATCAGCTGCGCGGCGAGATCGGCGACCTCGGCTCCGTGGCGGGCCGGCTGTACAGCTGGAACACGGTCGGCTCGCTGCTCGGCGCGCTGTTCGGCGGCTACCTGCTGCTCTTCTGGCTCGACCTGCACCAGATCTACCGCATCGCGCTCGCGGCGCTGATCGTGCAGGCCGCGCTGCTCACCGCGCTCGTGTATCGCGCCTCGCCCGGCAAGCTGGCGGCGATCGCCACCGCCCCGGCGCTGCTCGCGCTGCTCGCGCTCCCCCCATGGTCGCCCGACCGATTGAGCGCGGGGCTGTTTCGCCGTCAGGTTCCGCAGGCCGACGACTTCGTCGGCCCGGACAAGCACTTCGCGGGTTATTCGCGCGGGAAGGTGATCTTCTACGACGATGGACCGTCTGCCACGGTCACGGTTCGCGACACGACCAAACGCAACGAGAAGCTCAGCCTCTCGATCTACCTGAACGGCAAGTCCGACGGAAATACGGTCTCCGACTACCCGACGACGTCGCTGCTGGCGCTGATTCCCGCGCTGATGGTCGACGAGCTCGAGCGCTGCTTCGTGATCGGCTTCGGAACCGGGATCAGCACGGGTGAGCTCGCGGCGCTCGACTGGGTGCGCGAGGTCGAGGTCGCGGAGATGGCCGACGGCGTGATCAAGGCGGTGCCGCTGTTCGATGCGGCCAATCTCGGCGTCTCGAAGAATCCCAAGGTGACGATCCGGCGCGGGGACGCCTATCGCACGCTGATGAGAAGCGAGGGGAAATACGATCTGATCGTCTCCGAGCCGAGCAATCCCTGGGTGACCGGAGTCGAGATGCTCTACAGCGTCGAGTTCCTCGAGGCGGCCCGCGCGCACCTGTCTGCGGGCGGAGCGTATGCGCAGTGGATGCATCTCTACTCGCTGGACGACGCGACGATGGAGCTCGTGCTGCGCAGCTACACGGCGGTCTTTCCATCGGTGTCGGTCTGGGTCACGCAGTCGCACGACCTGCTGCTGTTGGGCTTCAACCGGCCCGAGCCCGCGGTCGATCTCGACGAGATGGCGGCGCGCTTCGAGCGCGCGGACTTTGCTGCGGGCTTCGGGCGCGCGGGAGTCGAGAGTCTACCGGCGCTGCTCGCGCGCGAGCTCGCGCCGGTCGGCGTGCTGCCAGCCTCGCAGTTCACGGGGCCGATGCACACGCTCGCCCACCCGCGGCTGAGCGACATGGCCGCACGCGCGTTCTTCCGAAACGACACCGCTCTCGTGCCCAAGTTCCCGACGCCCGAGATCGCACAGATCGGCTTTCGCAACTCGCTGCTCCGGCGCTACGTGGGCGGCGAGAGGGGGCCGTTTCCCGAGGAGATCTCCGAGATCGCGGTGCGCGTGATGTGCACGCTCGAGCGCTTCACGGAGTGCGCCGCGCTGCTCGCGGCGTGGGTGCGCGCGTATCCCGAATCGCAGCGGCGCGACGCGCTCCTCGAGGAGCCGCTGATTCGCCGGGCCGTGAGCACGGTCATCACGCAGCCGACACTCACGGTGGTCGAGTCGCTGTTCGGCGGGCAGCCGATGCGCAACCTCCAGGGGCGCCGCTCGCTCGCCCGCGCGACCCGCGTGAGCGACGTCTACCTCAGCTACTACCATTTTGCGGTTCCGTTCGACCGGGACGTGCTGCGCATGGCGTGGGATCTCTGCGCGGCGCCGGCGTGTGCGTCCGCGAGGCAGGAAGTCGAGCGCTACGTCGGAACACTCGGCCCCGCCACGCGGGACGAGCTATCGCGTCGTGGCGCACAGCGGGCCGTGAGCGAGCACGCCGAAGGCTCCCCGCACGCCGCTCCGTGACTGCGCTGCGGCGCGACTGGGCGCTCGTCGCGGCGGTCGTGCTGGTCTACGCGATCGGCTACGCGATCTACTATCCGAAGATTCCGATCAACGCCGATGAGGCCGCCTACCTGAACCAGGCGGTGCTGCTTTCGCGCGGCCAGACCGTGAGCTTCAAGATCGACGCGCCCACGGGCGCGGTGCTCGCGCACCGCGCGAGCGATTACCCGCTCGGCACGGCAGCGCTGCTCGCGCCGTTCGTGGGCGTCGCGGGCTCCCGCGGCGCGTACGTCGCGCCGCTGCTCTGCCTCGTGCTCGGCGTCGCGTTGACGGCGCGCTGGCTGCAGGACGCGGGCCGTTCGCCGCTGTTCGCGCTGCTCGTGCTCGGCTTTCCGCCGACGCTCGCGCTCGGGCGCGTGGCGATGAGCGACGTTCCGAGCCTGGCGGTCGTCGCGCTCGGTCTCTGGCTGTTCTGGCGCGGGCTGGGCGGGAGCCGGCTCGCGTGGCTCGCATCCGGCTTCGCAGCGGGCGCCTCGCTGTGCATCCGCGAGAGCAACGCGCTGCCGTTCGTGGGCTTCTTCGCGGGCGCGCTGCTGCGGCGCGATCGACACAGCCTGCTGTTGGTGGTCGGCGGGATCGCGGGCGTGGCGTTGCGCTTGGCCTCATCCGCGTGGGCATTCGGGAATCCGCTGCACTACAAGAGCTCGAGCGCGGTGTTCATGCGCCACGGTCTGCTCGATGCGTTCGCGCTGCAGGCGCTCGGGCTGCTCGTCTTCGTTCCCGGCGGCCTGCTCTGCGCCATCGCCTATCGCGGCGCGCGGCGCGCCGAGGTGATCGCGGGCTGCCTGCTCTTCTCGGGCTTCTACCTGCTGTTCGGCTATGCGGCCGCGGAGCTCGGGCTGTTGAATCGCATCGCGCTGGGTCTGCGCTTCTACATCCCGCTGCTGCCGCTGCTCGCTTTTGCGGCAGCAGAGGCCATGCCGCGCTTCGCGCGGAGCGCATTGGCGTGGGCGGGCCCGCGCCGCGCGCCGCTTCTGCGCTCGCTCGCATGGCAGGCGATCGCGCTCTGGATCGGCGGGATCGCGATCGGCGCCGCGGCCGTCCACCCGATCCTCGACCGCTTCACGTCGTCGCAGCTGGCGATTCGCGACGCGATTCGCGAGCACGCGGGCGTCGATTCGCTGGTTCTCAGCAACCTGATCGCGACCGTCGAATACCTGCCGTGGCTCGAGGCGCGCTACGGGCCGATCAACGTGGCGGACATCACACCGTCGCAGGCGAGCGCGCTGGTGCGCCGGCATCCGAACGCCTACCTCGTGCTGCTCGACAAGTCGGAATCGCGCTTCTGGCGCGAGGAGGCGCAGCGGAACGCGGAGTTCGCGGCCGCGCTGCTTCCTACGCCGCAGCTCGAGCTCGATCGGCAGCTGAGCGATCGCGAGCGGCTGCGCATCTGGCGGCTCGGGCCGTGATCGATCGCGCCGCGCGCGGGCGGTGCAGGATCGCGGGCGAACGGGTCCGGGTCGTGACGCCGAGCGCGGTCAGGTGCGAGGCGTGGCGTCGAGCGCGCGCAGTGCGTCGGGCTCGATGCTGCGCACGCGAAGGTCGCGCTGCGGAAACGGAATCTCGATCCCGGCGTCCCGCAGCGCCGCGCTGATCGCGACTCCGAGATCGCTGCTCACCCCGTAGCTCTCCTCGAAGCGCGGGATCCAGGCGCGCAGGCGGAAGTTGAGCGCGCTCTCGCCGAAGCCGAGGAACAGCGCCTCGGGCGGCGGGTCGCCGAGCACGGCCGGGCTCGCCGCGCCGACGCCGCGCAGCAGCTCGAGCACGCGCACGGGGTCGGTCCCGTACGCGACGCCGACGTCGACCGTGATGCGCCGCCGGCGATCCGAGCGCGTCCAGTTGACGACCTGCTCGGAGATCAGGTTCGCGTTGGGGACGATCACCTCGGCGCCATCGGCGGTGCGCACGGTGCACGACCTCGCCCCGATGCGTCGCACCTCGCCGAGCAGCCCGCCGACCTCGACCATGTCGCCCACCTGGATCGGGCGCTCGAACAGCAGGATCAAGCCCGACACGAAGTTGTTGATGACCGTCTGCAGGCCGAAGCCGAGCCCCACGCCGAACGCGCCCGCGAACAGCGCGAGGCGGCTGAATTCCATCCCGGCGGCCGAGAACGCGAGCGCGAGGCCGACCAGCAGCGTCGCGTACTGGAACAGCGTCGCGACCGCATTTCCGACGCCGCGGCGAAGTCGCATGCGCGGAAAGATCTCCTCCTCGAGGAAGAAGCGGATCAGTCGCGACAGCGCGAACGCGAGCGCAACGATCAGGCCGAATGCGAGCACGTCACCGACGGAGATCTCGAGCTCGCCGAGGTTCAGCTCGGAGCCGAGCACCAGCTCGGCGGCGTCGCGGACGGGCTCGATCACCTCGAAGAAGCTCAGCGTGAGGTAGCCCCAGTAGATCATCGCGGCGAGCGACACGCAGGCGCCCGTGACGCGCAACACGGAATCACGTCGATCACGCACCACCGCGAAGCGCCGCGCGGGTGACGTGTGGAAGCTCGCCTCGATCGCCGCGCGCGCCGCGCACGCAGCGGCGTAGAGGATCGTCGCAGCGTAGACGCTCGCGAGCGTCGCCGTTCCGAGCAGCATCGCGAGGGAGCGGTACCCGAGCGCGCTCGCGCCGAGCGCCGTGACCAGCAGGAACAGCGTCGCCCGCATGCCGGCGCGCAGCAGCTGGGGCGCCGGCACGCGAGCCTCGCGGACGGCGAGCCGCGCGGGGCGCATCAGCCAGAGCAGCGCGCCGATCATGCCGAGGCTCTCGAGCCCGAACAGCGCGGTCTCGGCGAGCGGGGCCTCGTAGACGATGCGGCGCACGCGCGAGAGCAGCACGAGCGCGGCCATCCACCAGGGCACCCAGCGCACGCTCGGCGGCAGCAGCAGCGGCACGAGGCGCACGAGCGGCACGAGCATCAGCAGCGACACGATCGTCGCGAAGCCGATCGGCGCGTCGCGGTGGATCAATCGCGCGACGAGCAGGCCCGCGAGCACGGCGATCGCGATCGGGCGCTCGAACAGTCGCCGCCCGCTCTCGCCGATCGGCGGCACGCCGTCGATCGGATGCGCGAGCCTGCGCCTGACGGCGAACGCGTATCGCGCAATCGCGACGAAGAGCAGCAGGTCCACCAGGAAGCGGCTGCGCGAAACAGCGAGGTACGCGCGCAGCGTGCTCAGATCCTCGGCCACCGACAGGCGCACGTCGTCTGCGTGCGCTCCAGGCCGGATCTCGCGCAGGTCGCGCCACCACGCGGGCGCGTCCTTCTGGAGCAGATCGTGCCGCCCCTCGCGCTCGGCGGCTCGGATCTCGTCGAGAGCCGCGCTCGCGAACAGATCCTGCTGCACGATCCGATCCTGCAGCGTCAGCAGCAGCGAGCGCCGCTCGCCGGCGGTTCGGAGCGCGGCGTCGATGGCGCCGAGCGTCGCCTCGATCCGGGTGGCGATGCTCTGCGGCGCGTCGGACGACGCGGCATCCACGCGCGTCCGATTCCAGGTCTCGCGCTCCGCGGCGAGCGAGTCGATCGACGATTCGATGCGCTGCACGCGCAGCGCGACGGTCTGGCTCCAGGCTTCGAGCTGCGCGAGCGTGCGAGCCCAATCTGCGGCGGCGTCCGTGAGCCGCGCGCGATTGCCGCCAACCGCGAGCGCTCGCCCGAGCAGCTGGTATCGCTGGCGCAGCGCCTCCTCGATGCCGGGCAGCTGCTGTTCGATCTGGACGATCTCGGGCGAATGCGGCAGCAGGCTCGCCGCCTTGTTCAGGGCCAACGCGACCTGCTCGGCGCGCTGCGGAACTTCGACGAGCGGAATCGCTGCGGCCCCAGATGCGGGCTCGCTCGGCGCGGCGCCCGGCGCGGGCTCTGCTGATGTGCTGGCTGCGATCGCGAGCGATGCCAGCGCGAGAGCCCAGGGCGCGCGTGAACGCGCCGCGCTCGGGATTGCCAGGCGCCTCGTACGAGTGCGAAACGGCTGTTTCAACGCTGACTCCCGCGCGGGTCCTCAGTATACGCAAGGCTTGGCTGCGCGATCCGCGGCTCCTTCGCCCGTGAACGCGAATCTATTGCCAGCGTGTATTCCGCGGAGCTCTTTGCTTCGGAGCCGGCATGGGCGCGT
>DASPGF010000115.1:0-6764 GCA_035620755.1 Myxococcota bacterium | reverse complement strand
GGAGGTGCGGTAGTGGTCGAGTACGCGGCTTCGCGCATCAAGCTCGCCGTGACGGGCAGCGGGCGCGCCGGCAAGGCGCAGGTCCAGCACATGGTGCGCCGGCTGCTCGCGCTCGAGCGCGAGCCCGCCGCCGATGCGGCCGACGCGCTCGCCGCGGCGATCTGTCACGCCCACAGCGGGCGGCTCGGCGCGCTCGCGCGCGAGCTTCGCGCACCCGCGCGGCGCGCCGCGCTGCGCGTGAGGCGCGCGCCGTGATCGCGCGCCTCGAGGGCGTGCTGCGCGACGTGAAGCCGACCTGCGTCGTCATCGACGTCGGCGGCGTCGGCTACGAGGTCCACATTCCGCTGTCGACGTTCACCGAGCTCCCCGAAGAGGGCGAGCCGGCCGTGCTGCGAGTCTACACTTACATGCGTGATGGCGTGAGCCAGCTGTTCGGCTTCATCAGCGAGAGCGAGCGCGCTGCGTTCGCGCTGCTGCTGCGCGCGAGCCGCGTCGGGCCGAGGCTCGCGCAGACGGTGCTGTCGGGCATCTCGCCCGCGGAGCTGCTCGAGGCGATCGAGCTCGGCAAGGTCGCCGTGCTGCGCGCGGCGCCGGGCATCGGCAGCAAGCTCGCGGAGCGGATCCTGCTCGAGCTTCGCGACCGCACCGGCGAGCTCGCGGCGTCGCTCGCGGCGGCGGGCGAGATCGCCGCGCCCGCGCCTGCCGACAACCCGTCGACCACCTCGCTCGGCCAGGCGCTCTCGGCGCTGCTCAACCTCGGCTACACCAAGCAGCAGGCCGACCTCGCGCTCACGCGCGCCGCGCAGGAAGAGGGCGACGACGCGACGCTCGAGGGTCTGGTGCGCGGCTCGCTGCGGGTGCTCATGAAATGAGCCTCGCGCGCGAAGACTTCGGCCCGCTCGCGGGCGCGGCGCTCGAGGGGGAGCAGGCGCTCGAGGCGCGCCTGCGGCCCGCCACGCTCGACGAGATGGTCGGTCAGGATCGGCTCCGCGAGAACCTCGCGGTGTTCATCCGCGCCGCGCGTGAGCGCGGCGAGTCGCTCGATCACGTGCTTTTCCACGGACCGCCGGGCCTCGGCAAGACGTCGCTCGCACACGTCGTCGCGCGCGAGATGGGCGCTCCGATCCGCGCGACGAGCGGGCCCGCGATCGAGCGGCCGGGCGATCTCGCGGCGATGCTCTCGAATCTGCGGCTCGGCGAGGTGCTGTTCATCGACGAGATCCACCGGCTGTCGGCCTCGGTCGAGGAGATCCTCTATCCGGCGATGGAGGACTTCAAGCTCGACATCGTGATCGGGCAGGGCGCCGGCGCGCAGTCGATCCGGCTCGATCTGCCGCGCTTCACGCTGGTCGGCGCGACCACGCGCGCGGGGCTGCTGAGCTCGCCGCTGCGCGACCGCTTCGGCTGGTCGGCGCGGCTCGAGTACTACCCCGCGCAGGATCTCGAGCGCATCCTCGAGCGCAGCGCGCGCGTGCTCGGCGTGGGCCTCGATCGCGGCGCGTGCGCGGAGATCGCCGCGCGCTCGCGCGGCACGCCGCGAATCGCCAATCGCCTGCTGCGCCGCGTGCGCGACTTCTCGGATGTCGCCGCGGGACAGGGCAGCGCGATCGACTGCGCGTGCAGCCGCCACGCGCTCGAGCGCCTCGGCGTCGACGCCTCCGGCTTCGACGGCCTCGATCGGCTGCTCGTGGTCACGCTGCTCGAGAAGTTCGACGGCGGGCCGGTCGGGATCGAGACGCTCGCGGCCGCGGTCGGCGAGGACCGCGGCACGCTCGAGGACGTGGTCGAGCCCTACCTGATCCACCGCGGCTTCCTGAGCCGCACGCCGCGCGGGCGCGTCGCGACGCGGCTCGCGCGCGAGCACTTCGGCGTCTCGCCTCCCGCTGCGGCAAGCCGCCAGCCCGAGCTGCTCTAGCTCGCCGCGCGCGCTCGACCCCGGGCGCTGCGCGCCGCTTCCGTGCTCCGCGGCGTGGCGCCGCTCCCGTGCTCCGCGGCATGGCGCCGCTCCCGTGCTCCGCGGCATGGCGCCGCTTCCGTGCTCCGCGGCGTGGCGCCGCGCGGGTCTCCGCGCCCGCCTGCCGCGCTCATCTCCGCGTATCTGCAAGGGGAATCCCCTCAACGCAGCTCGCCCGCCGGCCGATACGCGCTCAGGCGCAGCGGGTCGCCGTCGCGGCTCTCCCCCTGCCGAGGAGCGAATCGAGTGCTCGTAGTGCGGATCCTGGGGCGGGGCGTGGCGATCGTCGGCGGGCTCGTGCTGCTCGCCTTCGGCGCGGCCGCGCTCGGCATCGCCTACCTGCCCGAGAACGCGATCGCCCGCGCGGCGGGCCGCGTCGCGATCGGGATCGGCGCAGCGCTGCTCGGCGCACTCGGCGCGTCGGGCGAGCCGCGCGAGCTCATGCTCAGCATCCAGACGAGCCTCGCGATGCGCTTCATCGCGGCGCCCGCGGGCTTGATCGCGTTCATCGCGGCGCTGCTGCCCGGCAGCCCGCGCGCCTCGGCGAGCGAGATCGCCGCGGGCGGCACGCTGTCGCCCGAGGCGGATGCGGGCGTGGCGCGCAAGGCACGCAAGCACGCGGCTGCGCTCGCGAAGCGCGAAGGCGCGCTCGCGGCCGCCGAGTACTGCTTCGACGCGGGCCTGATGGCCGAGGCCGCGGAGTACTTCATCCAGGCCGAGCAGTGGGTGCGGGCCGCGGAGATCCGCCACGACCAGGGCAGCTTCATCGAGTCCGCGGAGCTCTTCATGAAGGGTGGGCGGTTCGACGCGGCGGGTCGCATCTTCGCCCAGCAGGAGGAGAACGGGCGCGCGGGCGACGCCTACTTCCGCGCGGGAAACCTCGGCATCGCCGCCGAGCTGTTCGAGAAGGCCGGCGAGTGGCTCAAGGCCGCCGAGGCGTACGACAAGACCGGCTACTCGCGCCAGGCCGCGCAGGCCTACGTGAAGTGCGGCAAGTGGGAGAAGGCCGCGATCTGCCTCGAGCAGACCATCGTCGAGGAGGCGACCGGCGGCCGCAGCGACGGCGTGCGCAGCGCGTCGGTGCAGAAGCTCGTGCGCATGGCGGCCAACCTGTTCGAGCGCGCGGGCCTCGAGGATCGAGCGGAGGCGGTGTTGGTGCGCGGCGAGTGCTTCTCGGCGGCGGCCGAGATCGCGCTGCGGCGCGGGCGCGACGAGGGCGCGGTCGAGCTGTTCCTGCGCGGCAAGGACGCGCCGCGCGCAGCCGAGGTGATGACGAAGCTCGGGCAGACGCAGGAAGCGGCGCGGGTGCTCGCCGATCACCACCGCGACATTGGCGACCACGAGGAGGCGGCGCGCTGCTTCGCGCAGGCGGGCGAGCTGCTCACCGCGGGCGATATCTACCGCATGCTCGAGAAGTACGCGCAGGCGGGCGAGTGCTACGAGCAGTCCGGCGACGCCGCGCAGGCCGCCGAGATGTTCGCGCTCGCGGGCGACCGCGCGCGCGCCGCAACGAGCTACGAGCAGGCCGGCCTGTTCGCCGAGGCCGCGGAGTGCGCGTCCGACAGCGGCGACGACGAGCGCCAGGCCGAGCTGCTCGCGCAGGCGGGCAAGTACCTGCGCGCGAGCGAGATCCTGCTCAAGGCCGAACGCATCGACGCCGCGATCGCGGTGCTGCAGCAGGTGCCGCCGGGGCACGCCGAGCTCGCGGCCGCGTCGGCGCGGCTCGGCGAGATCTTCTACAAGCGCGGCAAGCCCACGCTCGCGATCGTCAAGCTGCGCCAGGCGACCGACGGCCGCGAGATCAGCGCCGGCAACGCGCAGGCGTTCTACGTGCTCGCGCTCGCGCTCGAAGCCAACGGCGACCTCGCGGATGCGGACGCGCTCTACGAGCGGATCCTCTCGTTCGACTACAGCTACAAGGACGTCCAGCAGCGCCTCGAGCGCACGCGCGCGAGCCTCAAGAAGCGCGCCGAGGAGAGCCGCGCCGCCGAATCCCGGCCGCTCACGCGCACCGCGGAGCAGGGCCGCTACAAGATCATCGGCAAGCTCGGCAAGGGCGGAATGGGCATCGTCTACAAGGCGACCGACACCGTCCTGGATCGGACCGTCGCGTTCAAGGTGTTGCCCGACGCGCTCAAGGAGAATCCGCAGGCGCTGAAGAACTTCCTGCGCGAGGCCAAGAGCGCCGCCAAGCTCAACCACCCGGGCATCGTCACCGTCTACGACGCGGGTGAGCAGGATGGCGTGTACTACATCGCGATGGAGTACGTCGACGGCAACACGCTCAAGGACATCATCAAGCACCGCGGCAAGATCTCGCCGGGCGGCATCATCCACGTGCTCACGCAGATGTGCGACGCGCTCGCCTACGCGCACGAGCAGAAGGTCGTCCACCGCGACATCAAGACCGCGAACACCATGTGGACGCGCGATCGCAAGGCGAAGATCATGGATTTCGGCCTCGCGCGCGCGATCGAGGAGGTCCGCAACCACACGACGGTCGTGTCGGGCACGCCGTACTACATGAGCCCCGAGCAGACGCTCGGCAAGAACGTCGATCACCGCACGGACATCTACTCGCTCGGCGTGTCGGTGTTCGAGCTCGCCACGGGCACGCTGCCGTTCCGCGAGGGGAATCTGCCGTACCACCACGTGCACACGCCGCCGCCCGATCCGCGCGAGTTCAACGCGGAGCTGCCGCCGCTGCTCGTGAAGATCATCGCGCGCTGCCTCGAGAAGGATCCCGCGAATCGCTACCAAAGCGCGCTCGACATCTCGAAGGAGCTCAAGGCCGGATTGGAGGGTGCCGCCGCGCGCAGCTGAGCGGCGGCGCTCGCTGCCGCGCGAGCCGCGCCGGCTCTCGATCGAGCGCCTCGAGGTCGCGCGATCGCTGTGGCCTCGATCCAGCGCTCAGCGGTCGCCCGAACGCCCGGGTCTCAGTCGAGGGCCTCGAGATCGCGCGCGAGCGCCCTCGCGGCCGCGCGGTCGAGGAACTCGATGCCCATTCCCGCGCTTCCCGCGCCCGCCCCCGCGGTGCCTGCGGCGGCGCCGAGCTCGGCGCGCTTCGACCAGACCACGCGCCCCTCGATCTCGTGCAGCGCGCGCCCGGCGGCGAGCTGAAAGGGCAGCTTGAGCAGCGAGCCCGGGGCGAGCGGCGCATCGCTCTCGATGAACAGGCCGCCCGCACCGAGCGTGGTGGCGCTCTCTCGACGCAGATCCGTGTCGAAGAGGTATTCCACCTGGATGCGCACGGTGCGCCGGCGATAGCGCCGGCTCGCCCGCTGCCGCAGCCCGCTCATCGCGCCTGCCTCGCGCGCTCGCGGCCGCGCGGCGGCGTCTCGCTCACCGAGCGCGCCTCGCGCCACGCGTCATGCGAGCTGGCCGAGCCACGACCGGATCGCCTGCCGCAGCAGCGCGTTCGCCGCCGGGCTCTCGGACACCCACGCGCATAGATCCGCGCCGTCGGGAATCGGCTCCGAGCGCCGATCTGGGCCCTCGCGCAGCAGCGCGATCAGCGCGGTGCGCAGCTCGATGCCGGTCTCCTCGACCGCGATCGCGGCTGCAAGAGCGCGCACGCTCGCGCGCCATGCCGCGAAATCGACGCTCTCGATCTCTTCGATCGAGGCGTCCTGGATGTGCCGGCGCAGTCGGCGGCGCAGTCTGCGCTTGATCGCGGACGCGACCGCGTTGACGACCCGACCGTCGCCATGAGCGCGCTCGATCTCGAGCGCGATCGCGGCGATCAGCAGCATCACCTCCTCGAGCTCCGCGCCGCTGAGCGGCAGCAGCGCGGCGGCGGTGAGCCGGCCTTCCGCGGCCAGCGCGGCCGCGTGGAACGCGGCGACCGGATCGGAGGAGTGCAGCGGCGCGTGCGAGCTCGACGCGCCGAGCGCCTCGGCGAGCTCGTCCGAGCACTCGTGGACGAGCTGTCGGAGCTTTTCCCAGAGCGGCTTCGCGAGCTCGCCATTTCCCGCATAGCGCGGTGTGACCGCGAGCTCGGCCGGCGACCCCTCGCGATCGAGTGGCGAGCCGATGCCGAGCGCGCGCGCGATTCCGAGGCCGGTCGCGACGGCCTGGCGATTGCCGCGCTCGCGCGCCACGCGCAGCAGCGTGCGCAGCGAGGCGACCTGGCACGGATTGGCGTTGAGCACCCATTCGTGGTGCGCGAGCGCCTCGCGCCAATCCGCGGGTCGGTGGCTCAAGAACTCCGCGAGCGAGGCGTGCATCTCGATGCTGTCCGGATTGAGGATCACGCCCTGGCGATAGGCGGTGATCGCGCCCTCGGGGTCTTCGAGCGGCCCGGCCAGCAGCCGACCGAGCTGCTGCAGCACTTCCGAGAGAGCCACGCGGTCGGCGCTGCGGTGCTCGCGGTGGAACGCGCGCAGCGCGTCGGCGGCGGCCTGCCACTTGCCGAGCCCGCGCAGCAGCCGCGCGCGCGAGATCGCAGCCTCCGCGCAGTTCGGATCGGCGCTCGCCGCAGCGCGGAACGCCTCGGCCGCCTCTTCCTTTGCGCCGATGCGCTCGAGCGCGCGCCCCTGGATCAGCGACAGCACGGGGCTCGCCGCCGCGCCTTCGACGCTGCTCAGCGCCAGTGACGTGACCTGCAGCGCGTCGTCGCTGCGCGCGGCCTCCCAGAGCAGCGTCGCGAGCGACTCCCAGGCGCGCAGGCGGCTCGGATCCGCCTCGAGCGCTTCGCGCAGGTGCGCCTCGGCGGCCGATGCGCGCGCCGCGTCCGCGAGCTCGAGCTCGGCTGCGCGCAGCAGCCGCTCGGCGCGCAGCGGATGCTCGTCCGCGACGTCCGCCCAGCGCT
>DASPGF010000114.1:0-7377 GCA_035620755.1 Myxococcota bacterium | reverse complement strand
CGCGAAGCCACGCGCCGGAGCCGGGCGCTCGCGGATCGAGCGCAGCGCAGCGCGCGCCGGCGCGAGCATCTCGGGCGTGAGCCCGAGCGCCGCGAGATCCGCGGGGAGCTCGCCGTCGACGATCAGCGCGGCGGCGGCGCGCGCGCACGCGGGCGCCGTCATGACGCCGAAGCCGCCCTGCGCGGCCAGCCAGCAGAATCCGGGCAGCGCGGGATCCATTCCGATTACCGGTGCGCGATCCGCGACGAAGCTGCGCAGGCCCGCCCAGCGGCTCGGGATGCGGCGGATCTCGAGCATCGTCGCGCGCTCGATGCGCTCCACGGCTCGCGCCACGTCGATCTCCTGCGGCGACGGATCGCACGGCGCGACGGGCGTCTCGTCACACGGCGAGCCCAGCAGGCGCGCGCCCTCCGGCTTGACGTAGAACGCTTCGTCGGCATCGATCAGGCACGCCCAGCTCGCGATGTCGGCGCCTGCGGGCGGCTCGAACGTGAACGCGGTCCGCTGCAGCACGGCCAGCCCGATGCGGCGCGCGCCCGCGAGGCTGGCGATCTCGTCGGCCCACGCGCCCGCCGCGTCGACGACCACGCGCGCGCGCAATGCGACGTCGCCGCGCAGGCGGAGCTCCCAGCCGCCGCCAATTTGGCGAAGCTCGCACACCTCCGCGCGCTTGGCGAGATCACCGCCGCGCGCGCGAAAGCCTGCGAGATAGGAGTCGAGCAGGCCCGACACATCGAGGTGCAGCGCGCGCGCCTCCACGAATGCGCTCGCGACCGGCTCCGCGCGCAGCGCGGGAAAAAGCGCGCGCGCGGCGGCGGCGTCGATCGGCTCGAGCTGCGCACCGGCCGCGATCGCGCGCTGCGCGCGCGCGTGCAGCCGCTGCGCCTGCTCGGCGCGCGCGACCCACAGGATGGGGCAGCGCCTCGCGAGCGGGTGGCGCGCGAATCCCGAGGGCGGCTGCTCGAAGGTCGCGCGCGCTGCGCGCGTGAGCAGCGCGACGACGCGGTTGCCGTAGCTCTCGGCGCTGAACGCCGCCGAGCGCCCGGTCGTGTGTTGGCCGGGCAGCGCTTCGCGCTCGAGCAGGATCGTGCGCCCTCGGCTCTGCAGCTCGAACGCGGCCGAAGCGCCCGCGATGCCCGCGCCGATCACCGCAAAATCAAATTGCCTCAAGGTTGCAGCCCGCCTCGCAGAGCGCCGCTGCGCGTCGGCGCGAGTCGAGTGTGCCACAGCGAGCCGTGATAGCATCCGCGGATGGCTGGATTCGCCCGCGCGCGCTGCCTGACCCGACTTCGGGCCGCGACGTTGTTCACCGCTGCAATCGGCTGTGGCTCGGACGCGCTCGATTCCTCGCATGGCCCGCCGCCGAGCGTCGTCGAGACCGCGCGCGTCGAGTCGCGCGAATTCTCGGAGAGCGTCGAGATCGTCGGACAGCTCGTCGCCGAGGAGTCGGTGGTGATCCGGCCCGAGATCGCGGGCGTGGTGGCGTCGGTCGAGTTCCAGGAAGGGCAGCGCGCGAAGGGGGGCGACGTGCTGTTCATCCTCAACTCCGACGAGCAGCGCGCGGCGCTGCGCGAAGCCGAGGCCAACCTCGACCTCGCCGCAGACGTGCTCGCGCGCACCGAGAAGCTCTCCAAGGTCAACGTCTCGGCGGCCGCCGAGCTCACGCGCGCGCAGGCCGAGGTCGCGGCCGCCAAGGCGCTGGTGGACCTCGCGCGCGTGAACCTCGATCGCACGCGGATTCGCGCGCCGTTCGACGGCGTGCTCGGCGCGCGCCTGGTCTCGCCGGGCGACCGCGTCGACTCCGACGTGGCGCTCGTGCAGTTCGACGCGGTCGACCGCCTCCAGCTGCACTTCTCGCTGCCCGAGAACGCGATCGCGCTGGCGCGGCTCGGGCTGGGCGTGTCGGCGCGCGTGGCCGCCTACGCGGACGAGAGCTTCCCGGGCACGGTCTACTTCGTTTCGCCCGCGCTCGACCCGAACAGCCGGCGCCTGCCGCTCAAGGCCTGGGTCGCGAATGCGGATGGCCGACTTCGACCGGGCATGTTCGCGCGCGTCGAGCTCGAGGTCGAGCGCACCGAGCAGGCGTTGCTGGTGCCTGAATCGTCGATCGCGAACGACGCGAACGGCCCCTACGTGTGGCGGGTCTCGGCCGATCGCCTCGCGGAGCGCGTGGGCGTCAGGCTCGGTGCTCGGCGCGCGGGCAAGGTCGTCGTCTTGTCGGGGCTCGCGTCAGGTGACACCATCGTGACGAGCGGCACCCACAAGCTGTTCGAGGGCAGCGCGGTCGAGTCGGCCGGCCTTCCCCCGATTGCCGCGGAGCACGACTGATGCGCATCTCCCAGATCTGCATCGACCGGCCCGTGCTCTCGACCGTGATGTCGCTCGTGATTCTCGTGGTCGGCCTGATCGCGCTCGATCGCCTGCCGGACCGCGAGCTGCCCGACATCGACAATCCGATCGTCTCCGTGCTCACGATCCTGCCGGGCGCGGCGCCCGAAGTCGTCGAGACGTCGATCACGCAGGTGCTCGAGGACGAGCTCGTGAGCGTTCAGGGCATCCGGCACATCACCTCGGTGAGCCGCGAAGAGGTCTCCAACATCACGTTGGAGTTCGAGCTCACGCGCGACCTCAACGTCGCGGCCTCCGACGTGCGCGATCGCGTGGCGCGCGCGCGCGACAGCCTTCCCGAAGAGGCGAAGGAGCCGATCGTCTCGAAGGCGGATTCGAGCGGCGGCGGGCTGATCTGGATGAACCTCGCGGGCGCGGGGCTCGACCAGATCCAGCTCACCTCGCTGCTCGAGACGCGCATCGAGGATCGGCTCACCAAGCTTCCGGGCGTCGCGATGATCCACAAGGTCGGAGAGCGGCGCCTCGCGATCCGCCTCTGGATCGACCACCACCGCCTCACCGCGCGCGGCCTCGTGATCGCGGACGTCGAGGAGGCGCTGCTCGCGAGCAACGTCGACATTCCCTCGGGCCGGGTCGAGAGCGTCGACCGGGAGTTCAGCGTGCGAACGCCCGGCGAGCTCAGCACCGCCGAGGAGTACAACTCGCTCGTGATCGCGAACATCGACGGCGAGCCCGTGCGGATCCGCGACGTGGGGCGCGCGGAGGTCGGCGCGGAGAACGATCGGTCGCTGGTGCGCGTCGACGGCGAGGTCGGCATCGCGATCGGCGTCGTCAAGCAGAGCCGGGCGAACACGATCGACGTCGCGCGCGCCGTCAAGCAGGAGATCGAGCGGATCCGGCCGACGCTGCCGCAGGGAATCAAGTTCGCGGCGGTCTGGGACGGCAGCGTCTTCATCGAGGAGTCGATCCACGACGTCACGCTGACGATCTTCTACGCCATCGTTCTCGTGGTGATCGTGATCTACGCGTTCCTGCGCTCGGCGCGCGCGACGATCATTCCCGCGGCCGCGATTCCCGTGTCGGTGATCGGAACCTTCGCGGTGCTCTACTTCTTCGAGTACTCGATCAACATCCTCACGCTGATGGGGCTCACGCTTGCGATCGGTCTGGTGGTCGACGACGCGATCGTGGTGCTCGAGAACGTGGCGCGCTGGATCGAGAGCGGCGTGCCCCGGCTCGAGGCGACGCGGCGCGGCATGGCCGAGATCTCGTTCGCCGTGGTCGCAACCACCGTCTCGGTGGTCGCCGTGTTCTTGCCGCTCGCGTTCCTGACCGGCACCACGGGCCGGCTGTTCCGCGAGTTCGGAGTCACGGTCGCCGCGGCCGTCACCCTCTCGGGCTTCGTCGCGCTCACGCTCTCGCCGACTCTCTGCGCGCGCGTGCTTCGCGTCGACGCCGCGGAGTCGAAGCTCGCGCAGTGGCTCGGGGGCGCGATCGACCGACTGCGCCGCGGCTATGCGCGCGCGCTGGATGCCGCGCTCGCGCGGCCGGCGCTGGTCGCTGCGGTTGCGATCGCTTGGGTGGCGCTCGGCTGGCTGCTGCTCGCAGTGATCGATCGCGAGTTCGTCCCCGAATCCGATCGCGGAAGCGTGATCATCTTCTCGAATGCTCCGCAGGGCAGCACGCTCGAGTACACCAACCGCTATCACCTCGAGGTCGAGCAGGCGTTGCTCGAGGTTCCCGAGATCGAGGCCTCGGTCGCGATCATCGCGCCCGACTGGGAGGGGTCGCCCAAGGTGGAGCGGGGCATCATCTTCTCCGATCTCGTCGACCGCGGCGATCGCGAGCGCAGCCAGCAGGAGATCGTCGATTCGCTCTACTTCCAGTTCTCGAAGAACCCCGGAATCCAGGTGTTTCCGATGAACGAGCCGACGATCAGCATCGACTGGGATGCGACAGCGGTGTCGGCCGTGGTCACCGGCCCGGAGATCGCGAAGGTCGCCGAGTACGCGGACGAGATCGTGCGACGCGCGCAGGCGATTCCCGGCCTCGTGAACCTCGACAGCGATCTCAAGCTCAACAAGCCGCAGCTCGTCGTTCGCGTAGACCGCGACCGAGCCAGCGATCTCGGCGTGTCGGTGCGCGACGTCGCGTCGACGCTGCAGGTGCTGCTCGGCGGCCTCAAGCTCTCGACCTTCAAGCTGCAAGGCGAGACCTACGAGGTGATTGCGCAGGTGGAGCGCGCGAACCGCGCGAACCCCGCGGATCTCTACGGGCTCTACGTGCGCTCCGACGCGGGCGTGATGATCCCGCTCGCGTCCGTCGTATCGCTCGAGGAGTCGGTGACCTCGTCGGGCCTGCCCCACTACGACCGGCAGCGCGCCGCGACGATCTCGGGAAGCCTGCTCGAGGGTACGCCGCTCGGCGACACCCTCGACCGGGTGCGGGAGATCGGCGAGCAGGTGATCCCGCGCGATGCGGGCTACGCGCTCGAGTTCTCGGGGCTGTCCGAGCGCTTCTACGAGACCGGCAGCGCGCTCGCGTTCGCCTACCTGCTCGCGGTGGTGATGGTCTACCTGGTGCTGGCCGCGCAGTTCGAGAGCTTCGTGCATCCCGCGACGATCCTCGTCGCGGTTGCGCTCTCGTTCACGGGCGCGCTGCTCGCGCTCTGGGCCGTAGACCATTCGCTGAACCTGTTCAGCCAGATCGGGCTCGTGATGCTGATCGGGCTGGTCACGAAGAACTCGATCCTGATCGTCGAGTTCGCCAACCAGCTGCGCGACCGCGGCGCCTCGCCGCGCGACGCGGTCGCGGAGGCCGCGCGCACGCGCTTCCGCCCCGTGCTGATGACCGCGCTCTCGACGATCGCGGGCATCCTGCCGATCGCGGTGGGGATGGGCGCGGGCGGCGAGTCGCGCGCGCCGCTCGGCATCGCGGTGGTGGGCGGGCTCGCGTTCTCGACGCTGCTCACGATCTTTGCCGTTCCGGTGGTATACCTCGCGTTTGCGCGGCTCGAGGGGCGCTTCGCCGCGCGCACCGCGCGCGCAGCGGTCGCCGCAGAGCCCTCGCGCGCGCTGTCGATCCATCCGAGCGACGCGCGTTAGCGCTGCGATGGGCGCGCGCGTATCCGAGCTGCGGCGGCCGGCGGCCTGGTCGCGCAGCGAGCTCGCGGCCACTGCGCTGATCGCTGCGCTCGCTCTCGCGCTGCGCGTCGCCCACCTGCTCGAGATTCGCAGCCGCGATCCGTACCTTGCGCTTCCGGCGGGCACCGCGAGCGCCTACGAGCAGTGGGCGATCGAGATCGCTCGCGGAAGCGGGTTCGGAGAGGGTGCGTCCGCGCTCGCGCCGCTCTACGCGTACTTCCTCGGCGCGCTCTACTGGGCGTTCTCGGGCAGTGCGCTCGTCGCCGCGATCGCCCAGGCCGCGATCGGCGCGCTGAATCCCGTGCTGGTCATCGCGGTCGGGCGGCGCCTGTTCGACCGCCGTGTCGCGCTGCTCGCGGGCGCGATCTGCGCGGTCTATTCGACGCTGCTGTTCTACGGCGCCGTGCTCTCGCCCGCGAATCTCGCGGTGCCGTGTGCGCTGCTGCTCGCACTCGCAGCCGCGCGCGCGCAGCAGCTGCCGACGCCGCTGCGCTGGCTCGCGCTCGGCGCCGCGCTGGGTCTGTGCGCGCTCGCGGGCGAGGCGCTACTGCTGCTCGCGCCGCTGATCGCGACGTGGCCGCTGCTGCTCGGCGAGCCGTCGCTTGCGCGCGCGCGAGCCTGGCGCGCAGTCGCCATCATCGGTGTCGGGATGAGCGCGTCGATCCTGCCGGTGGCGCTTCGAAATGGCATCGCCGCCGATGGGCTCGCGCTGATCGACGCGAACGCCGGCGTGGCGTTCTACGAGGCGAATCAACACAACGCGAGCGGAAATTACGGCATGCCCCGCCGCTATCCGCGCGCGGTCGCGGATGCGCACGTCGATCCGCGGCGTCTGTTCGGCGCGGTCGCTGAGCAGGCCGCCCGACACGAGCTCGCGAGCGATGCGGTGTCGGCGTTCTGGGCGCGCGAAGGCGCGCTCTCGATCGCGGCCGAGCCCTGGCGCTGGCTGCGACTCGAGCTGCGCAAGCTCGGCACCTTCTGGAATGCAGCCGAGCCCTGGCTCGACCGCTCGCCTTCCGCGGAGCGCGAGCTCTCGCGCGTGCGACGGCTACCGCTGCCCGGCTTCGGCCTGGTGGCACCGCTCGCGCTTCTCGGGTTGGTGCTCGCGGCGCGCGAGTGGCGACGGCTCTACGCGCTCTACGCGATCCTCGCGGCGCAGCTCGCGAGCGCGCTGGTCTTCTCGGTGTCGGCCGAGCAGAGGCTCGTCGCCGTGCCCGCGCTGATGCTGTTCGCGGCGTTTGCGAGCTGTTGGCTCTGGGATCGAGCGCGCGCGAAGCGCGGGCGCGCGCTCGGCATCGGCGCCGCGGCCCTTGCCGCCGCCGCTGCATTCGTTCACCTGCCGATCGCTCGCGACAACTACGCGAGGGCGTATCACGAGCTCGGCCTGCGATTCGCGGAGCTCGAGCGCTGGGATCAGGCGATCGAGTACTTCGGACGCTCGCTCAACCGCGATCCGGGCGCGGTGTCGGCCTGGAGCCACCTCGCGCTTGCGTTCGAGGCGCGCGGTGGTCGGCAGCGCGACGCGGTGCACAGCTGGCTGCGCGTGCTCGACCTCGCGCGGCGCGAGGAGTTCGCGCTGCACGCCGAGCGCGCCGAGCGCCACCTCCGCGCGCTCGGCTTCGAGCCGCAGGACGCGCCGCCCGGTCTGCACTGATCCGGGCGCGGCGCGGCGTCAAGCGCCCGCGCTTGCTTCGGAGGCCGCTTGCCTCGCGGCCTGGTGCTTCTTGACCCAGGTCTGCCAGCTCTTGCCCGATGCCGTGTCGCGCCCCGTGAGCGCGACGTGCTTGACGACGCGCGTCGGAATCTCGAGCTGCGTCGTCTCGCCGCGACACCAGAGGCGCAGCGCGTCGTTCGTGAGGTTCGAGAGGTAGCCCTCGACGCGGCT
>DASPGF010000113.1:0-5236 GCA_035620755.1 Myxococcota bacterium | reverse complement strand
GAGCACGAGCTGCAGTTCAGCGCGGGCGTGCCGGTCGCGTGCAAGTCGAGCGCGAGCAAGAGCGGCCTCTGCGACCCGCTCGCCGCAGCCGGCGCGCTCGCAGCGAACGATCGCGCGCGCGTGGAGTCGCTGATCCGGAGCAAGCGCTGCACGGAGGCCGCGGCGCTGCTCGAGCTCGGCCTGATCACGCCGCGCGCGATCTTGATCGCACTGCGCGATCAGCTGCGCGCGCGGCTGCTCGAGTGCATGGCATGGCCGCGGGGCGCGTTTACGCGCGACGCGAGCGCGCGCTCGCCCGAGGCCGCGAACCCGTTCCAGATCGACGTCTACGCGGTCGCGCAGGCGGGGATCACGGCGCACTGGCGCGCCGACCAGGTGCTCAGCGCGCTCGAGCCGAAGCTCGAGCGCTACGCGTCGAAGGGCGCGCAGTTCGGGCTGGTCCTCGAGCGCCTCGAGCCGGACGACGCGCTCGCCGCGTTCGTGTCCGCGCTCGATGGCTCGCACACGCTCTGGGAGGCGCTCAAGCTCGCATCGACGCCCAGCTCACTTGCAGCCGCGTGGGTGCTCGACGCCGCGCTCGCGCTCGAGTACCGAACCGACGCCGACGGCGAGCAAGCGAAGCCCGAGGTCGAGCTCGAGCTCGTGTTCACCGATTCGCGCGCAAGCCGCTCCGAACAGGTGGACGCGGGAGCCGCACGCGCCGAGGCCACGCGGCTCGAATCGAGCGCCGCTGCGGCGCTGCGCGAGGAGATCATCGCGCGCTTCGAGAAGCTCGACGCGCTCGACCACTATCAGCTGCTCGGCGTCGCTGCGAACGCCAAGCCCGCGGAGATCAAGAGCGCCTACCGGCTCGCCGCGAAGACCTACCACCCCGATGCGCTCACGAAGGCGGGCCTCGACGCGGAGACGCGACAGAAGGCCAACAAGGTGTTCGCGCTGATCAGCAAGGCGCACGCCGTGCTCTCGAACGCGAAGCGGCGCAGCGAGTACGACATCGCGCGCAGCTCGAGCGAAGGGCCGATCGACGCCGAGCGCCTCGCGAACGCGGAGACCCTCTACCGCAAGGGCGAGGTGCTGCTGCGCGCGGGAAACTTCTCGGGCGCGCTGGTGTTCCTGCGCTCCGCGGTCGACCTCTGGCCCGACGAAGCCGACTACCGCGCAGCGCTCGGCTGGGGGCTGCACCGCAACCACCCTTCGGACCCCGTGCTCGCGCGCGAGCATCTCGCGCGCGCAGTCGAGCTCGCGCCCGAGAATGCGCGCGCGATCCAGCGGCTCAGCCTCGTGGTGCGATCGCTCGGCGAGATCGAAGAGGCCGACCGGCTGCTCGCGCGCGCTCGCGCGATCGACCCGAAGCTCAGCTGACGCGGCCAGCGCGGCTCGCGCGACCCGCCGCGCGCCTGCGGACCCAGCAGCGCAGCCGCGGTAGACTGCGCGCGGCGCTTCGAAGACGAGGGCTGCGTTGACGCCATGATGCCGGCTCAAGCAGTGTGAGCGCGCTCGAGATCAGCTTGTTGATCGGCGTCGGCCTGGTCGCGGGCGCGATCAACACGCTCGCGGGCGGCGGATCCCTGCTCACGGTGCCGCTGCTCGTGATCCTCGGCTTCCCGGGAACCGTCGCGAACGGCACCAATCGCGTCGGAATCCTCGCGCAGGGGCTCGTCGGCTGCTGGCGCTTCGAGGCCGAGGGGATCTCGGGCTTCCGCGGCGCGCTTCCGATGCTCTTGCCGGTGCTGCTCGGCTCCGCGCTCGGAGCGGCGGTCGCCGCCCGCATTCCCGCGCGGCTCTTCGAGCAGATCTTCGCGGGAGTCATGCTGCTGCTGCTGGTTCCGCTGCTGCGCGGAGCGCGCCTGCGCCCCGTGAGCGAGGCCGAGCGCTGGTCGCCGCGCGCGCAGGCGCTCGCGATGTTTGCGATCGGCATCTATGGCGGCGCGGTGCAGGCCGGTGTCGGCCTGCTGCTCTTGTTCGCGCTCAATCACGCGGGCTTCGATCTGGTACGCGCCAACGCGATCAAGCTCGTGATCGCGACCGCGCTCGCGCTGGTTGCAGTGCCCGTGTTCGTGCTCGAGCAGCAGGTCGCGTGGCTGCCGGCCGCGCTGGTGTCGATCGGCTACACGCTCGGCGCGACCGCCGGCGTGCGCATCGCGGTCATCGGCGGCGAGCGCGTGATCCGCCGCGTGCTCGCGGTCGCGGTCGTAGCGCTTGCGGCGCGCATGCTCGGCCTCTACTGATGCGCCCTCCACCCTCATCGCGGCGCGCGGCGAGCGCGCGCACTCAGCGCGGCGCGCACTCAGCGCCGGATCGGCGCTCGCCGAAGCCCCAGGCCGCGACCGGGCCTGCAAGCGCGACCATCACCGCGCCATCGCGCCCCGTCCACCAGACCGGCAGCCCCGCCGCGCGCGCGCGGCGCAGCGCCTGCGAGTGCGGCATGTCGAAGCGCCCCCCGCAAGGCGCCGACGCGATTGCGAGCGCCGCGTCGACCGCGCCGAGGAAGACCTCGCTCGACGAGGTGCGACTGCCGTGGTGGGAGAGCGCGAGGACGTCGGCGCGCACGTCCGCCCCGCTCGCGACGAGATCGCGCTCGGCGCGGAGCTCGAGGTCACCCGGCAGCAGGATGCGCCTTCCCGCGACGTCGATGCGCACCACGAGCGAGCGATCGTTGCGCGAGCGCCGCTCGCGCACGCGCAGCGGCCAGAGCGCCTCGATCCGCAGCTCGCCGAGCCAAACGACCGGCGAGCCCGCGCCGCGCTCGATCAACGGAATCCGCGAAGCCGTCGCCGCGCGCGCGATCGCCCCGAATTCGGGGTCGGACGCTGCGCCATGCGGAACCCAGACCTCGCCGACGCGCACGTGCTCGAGCACCGATGGTACGCCGCCGCGGTGGTCGAGATCGCCATGGCTCACGACGAGGACGTCGATTCGCCCCACGCCGAGCGCCGCGAGCGCGGGCACGACGGCGCGCTCGCCCCAGTCACTTTCCGCGAATGCGCTTCCCGCGTCGATCAACACCGCGGCGCTTGGGCCCTGGATCAACGTCGCCGACCCCTGATCGACCTCGAGCGCGACGAGGCGCGGGGGCGGCGGCGCGACCGCAGCTGGAGGCGCGAGCGCGACGAGCGCGCTCACCGCGAGCGCGCCGGCGATGCGCAGCGCCGTCGAGCGCACCCAGAGCGTCCACCCAGCGCACAGCCCGATGCAACATAGGATTGCGTATGGCGGACGCGTCGCAGGCGCTGCAGCGGGAAGAGTCGCGGCGAGCGCGAGGCCCGCGTCGAGCGTGGCGCTGGACGCGCGACGTGCGACCTCGAGCAGGAGCCCACCGGGCACCTCGAGGCCGCAGCCGAGCGCGAGCGCTGCGAGCAGCGAGAGCGGCAGCAGCGCGGCCCCGAACCACGGAATCGCGACGAGGTTCGCGAGCCACGCGAACGGCGCGGCCGAGCCGAGCTGCCAGGCCGCGATCGGGGCCGTGACCGCCACCGCCACGGCCGACGTGCGCGACGCATCCTCGATCCGGCGGCGCCAGCCCGCGAGCCCGATCGACGCGGTTTCGTCCGCGCCGCGCGGCGCGGCGTACAGCAGTGCGGCCGTCGCCGCGAACGAGAGCTGCGCGCCGGGCTCGAACAGCGCGCCCGGCTCAGCGCTGAGCACGGCGATCGCTGCAGCCGCGAGCGGCTCCGCCCGACGGCGCGACTGCCCGCGCGCAATTGCGAGCGCGAGCGCGAGCAGCATCACGAACGCGCGGCGCACGGGAATCTCCCAGCCCGAGAACAGCGCGTAGGCGACGCCCGCGGCGACGGCGATCCAGAGCGCGACGCCGCGCGTATCGCGGCGCGCCGCGAGCCACGCGCAGCGCCCAATGCCGAGCCGCGCGCCTGCGAACACGAGCGAGGCGACGAGGCCGAGATGCAGGCCCGACACCGCGAGCAGGTGCGCGAGCCCGAGCTCGCGGAATGCCGCATTCTGCTGATTCGAGAGCCCTGCGCGATCGCCGAGAGCGAGAGCGCGCACGAGCTCGGCGCCCGCCCCCGCTTCCGCGATGCGCGCGGAGAGCTCGCGCCGCCGCTCGTGGATCGCGCGCAGCGGCGATCGAAGGGATCCATCCTCGCGCACGACGTGCAGTGCCGGGTGCACGAGGCGGCCGAACGCACCGATCCCGCGTCGCTCGATGCGTCGCACGCGAGGCAGGGATCCCGGGTTGCGCGGCTCGCGCACAGCGCGCAGCCGCACGCGCGCGCGCACGCGGTCGCCCGGCAGCGCGTTCTCGATGCCGTGGAAGCCCGCATCGGCAGGCGCGCCCGAGATCCGAATGCGCTGGGGGATCGCCGCACCGCGCGGATCGAGCGCAACTGCGCGCGAGAGATCGGCGCGGAGCCAGCCCGGTCCGGCGGCGAGCGCGACGAGTGTGCCCTCGACGGCGAGCGATTCCCTGGGCAGCGGTGCGCCCGCCGCAGCGAGCTCGAGCTGCTTCGCGAGCGACGCCGCGCCCGCGAGCAGCGCGACCGCGAGCGCCGACGCGCGACGGAAGCGAGCTCGCGCGCTCCCAGCGAGCCCAAACGCGAGCAGCGCTGCGCCGAGCACCGCGGCACGATCGAAGCTCAGCCAGCCTCGATCAGCGATCCCGATTCCGAGCGCCTGCGCGAGCGCCAGCGCGGGAAGCATCCGCATCCGAGTTGCTCTTGGGCCGGGCCTTCGAAGTTAGCCCAGCCGCGGGCGCGTCAGAACGACGCGGAGCTGCCCGGGCCTAGTGGACCTTGTCCGCGGGGTGGCGCGAGGAGACCTTGCCCATGCGAATCACGTAGGCGGAGAGCAATCGCAGCCCTTCGTCGAACTTGCGCAGCTCGCGCGCGAAGCCCTCCATGAGCCGCTGCATCTCGCTGGCGCGATCTGCGCACGCCATGCCCGCTTCCGCGAGCTCGCGCTGTGCGCGCACGGCCGCGTCCACGCCCTCGAGGATCGCCTCGTAGTCGCGCGCCGATCGATCGCAATCGATCGCTGCGAGCTGCTGCGCGATCGACTCCGCGTACTCGGGGGCGATGCCTCGCCTCTCGAGATCGGCCTGCAGCAGCCCGGCGTCCGAGCCACCCTCGCAACCCGGTCCGTTCGCCTCGCTCGATTTCGCGCGCATCTGCTCCGCTCCGCTCTCGGCTCTGCACACGAATCGAGCAAGAACGATGCCAGCTCGCGGCCAGCGGCAACTGCGCGCGAAGCGACGCGATTTCGCGCCGCATCGGCGCGTGGT
>DASPGF010000112.1:0-2121 GCA_035620755.1 Myxococcota bacterium | reverse complement strand
CGCTGAGCCTCGTGACCATCTCTCGGGCCGACGCGACGCGCGTGGTCCGCGAGCTGCGCCGGCGCCTCGCACCGAGCGTGCGCATCTGGCTCGGCGGCGCGGCCGCACCGAGCGTGCCCGCGATCGATGGTGTCGAGTGCCTGCGCTCGCTCGAGGCCTGCGAGGCGCGCGTGGCGCGCCTCGGCTACGCGGCGCGATGAGCGGAGACCGAGCGCGCGCGATGCAACCCTCGCATGCGAGCCGCGAGCATGCGCAGCGCCGCGCCGTGCTCGCAGGCGGATGTCCGCTCGACGCGCGCCGCGCATCGCGCAGCGTGCGCGCGATGCTGCTCGCGCTCGGCATGCTCTTGGCGGCGTGCCGCAGCGCAGGGCCACCGCTCGAGGTCGTCGCGCAGCTCGATGTCGCGCGTTACATGGGAACCTGGTACGAGATCGCGAGCTACCCGCAGCGCTTCCAACGCGGCTGCGTGGCCACGCAGGCGCGCTACGCGCTGCGCGACGACGGCCGCATCGCCGTCGTGAACGAGTGCCGCGACGGCTCGTTCGACGGCGCGCTGCGCCGCGCCGACGGCGTCGCGTGGATCGCCGATCCGGAGGAGTCGCCCGCGAAGCTGAAGGTGCAGTTCTTCTGGCCGTTTCGCGGCGACTACTGGATCATCGAGCTCGGCCCGAGCTACGAGTACGCGGTGATCGGCCACCCCTCGCGAGAATACCTGTGGATCCTCTCGCGAACGCCCCAGCTCGACGCCGAGCGCTACGCGCAGCTGCTCGAGCGCATCGAGGCGCACGGCTACGCGCTCGACCGGCTGCAGCAAACACCGCAGCCATCCGCGCACTGAAGCGCATCCCGATTGCCGATCGATTCGCTTCCCGCTCGGCGCACTCGGCCCGCGTCAGCCTCGGCCGGTCGAACCCGTGCGGCCAGCCGCGCCCCGGCCAGCGGCGGACTCGCTCGACAGAAAGCCGAGCGGCCCGCGCTACGCGCGCGCGGCTCCCTCGACCCAGCGGCGGTAGGCGGCGGGCGGGAAGAACACCAGCCAGATCAGCGCGATCGGAACGAGCTCGAGCACGCCGTTCGCGAGGCCGAGCGCGTCCGACCAGTCGCCGACGCTGACGTAGACGAGATCCTGCACGACGAGCACGCCCTCGAGCACGGCCCAGAGCACGCCCACGAGGCACCACAGCAGGAAGTTGTGGCACGTGATCGCGTCGCAGAGCCCGATCTTGCGGCGACGGCGCGCGCTCGTGTAGTGCAGGAAGCCCTCGACGCCCATCCAGATCGCGGTCGCAGTCGCGGCGGCGCTCTGCGGCCAGTAGGCCGGGTTCGCGAGCGGATCGATCTGCCCCCAGTCGCCGACCCACGCCGAGCCCGCGGCGCCGAGCACGTGGCCGAGCGCGATCGCCGCCACGAGCCAGCCCGCCCAGCGCTCGCGCGCGCGAAACACCACGCGCGTGAACAGCGCGAACGCGATGTTCCCGGCGTTGAGCGCGAGCAGCGCGATGAACGCTGTCAGTGGCTGCTGGGGCTCGCCCGCCGGCGCGAGCAGATACGCGAGCTCGTGGAACGCGTAGCAGACCGTCCAGAGCAGGAACGCCGCAGCGATCATCCACTCGGGGTCGAGGCGGGTTCGCTGGCTCAGCGCGTAGAGCCGCAGCCCCACGAGCAGGTAGACGATTCCCGTGAGCGCCTCGAATGCGACTGCGTTTTCGTCCATGCCCGGGCGCAGACCGCGTCCAAGCCCCGGCCATGCGAGCGGGGCGATTCTCGGGCGCAGCATCGGAATCGCGACGCCGCGACTTGAGGCGTGCGATGCGCCCGCACGCGCTCGATGGCGGCGCACGCGAGGCGGCACGCGCGTCGCAGAGCGCGGAGCGCGCAGCCGCGAGCGAGGGAGGCGCCCCCCAGCACCTCCCTCGCCTTCGCTGCTACTGGCTCCTCGGCTCGCTCGAGACGGGCTCGATCACCTTGCCGCCGAGCCTCTTGCACTCTTCGCGCGAGGCGACGAGCTTCGTCGTCGGCTTGCCGTTCTCCATCACGGAGCACTCGACCTTCGCGTCGGCCGAAAGCGCTGCACCCGCACCCACCATGAAGCCAGCCAACGCCAGCACGGACAGACACAGT
>DASPGF010000111.1:0-7414 GCA_035620755.1 Myxococcota bacterium | reverse complement strand
GTCGATCTCCGCCCCGTGCCCGCGCAGATTCGCGGCGGGGCTCGACTATGGATCGGGGCGCGTCGCACCGGCCCTGAGGGGAGCGTCTGCCGACGCCCCAGTGCGTCCGCACGGCTCGCATCAGCCGTTCATTGGTGTCGGCAGCAGCGGGGCGCGCCGGCGGATCCATTCCCGATAGGAGTAGGGGGGGAGGAGCGCCAGCCAGAGCGTCGCGATCGATGCGATCTCGGCGCCGCCGACGAGCAGATCCGAGACCTGCGACGCCATCTGTCGTTCGCCGAGGTCGTTCGCGAGCGAGAGGTCGCCGAGGCAGGCGATCACCTGGAACGCACCGAACAGCGCGAGCAGCAGGTAGCGGTTCGCGACGATCGGCGGGCACAGCCCGATCCGCGCGCGCTTCAGGGCGCCTCGTCGAGCGTGCAGCGCCTCGGCGCAGATCCAGCCACACGGAAACGTGTAGCCAATCCACTGCAGCCGGAAGCCGGGGCTTTCGAGCGTGAAGTCGACGTGCCCGACCAGCAGCGCGATCAGCAGGCTGCCCGCGAGCAGGCAGCCCGTGCATGCCGCCACCGCGAGCTTCGCCCAGGCAGAGCTGGGGCGAAATGCGCTGCGGATGAACAGCAGGTACGGCAGGACCCCGACGTTGTACGTCCAGTCGATCGCGAGGCCGATCCGATCGGGCCACGCCTCCGCGCCGAGCAGGCTCGGCAGGTTGGCTCCCACGTAGTAGATGCCCGAGCAGCCGAAGTAGACGCCGAGCAGCAGCTCGGGGCGTTTTCGCGTGCGCCGGCTGAGCGCGATCAGCCGCGCGCTCGCGATCAGGTAGAACGCGCCCGCGAGGATCGCGGTGAGGTAGGCGTGTTCTTGCATGGCCAGCCGCTCAGTCGCCGCCGAGGCGTCTGAAGATATCGTCGGGCGATTCAGCAGCGCGCTCGCCGCCGCTCGCTGCGCTTGCGATCGCGGCGATCGCGCTTCGGCAGACGTCGACCGCTTCCGCGACGCCGCGCGCCTCGAGCTCGCGCGGCATGAGCTTCTCGAACACCGCGCGCAGCTGCAGCACGCTCAGCTTCTGCGGATCGAGCCCCGCCTGCTTGAGGCTGAGCCGCAGCGTGCCGCGCGCTGCGAGCCGGTCGAGCCCCGCGTGATCCTCGATGGCCTGCGCGGCGGCGTCGAACAGATCGCCCGCCATCGCCTCAGCCGTCCATCGGGGTCGGGAGGATCCGCGCGTTGCGGCGGATCCACTCCCGGTAGGGAGAGGGCGGGAAGAACGCGAGCCAGAGCACGCTCACCGACGCGGTCTCGGCAAATCCCAGCAGCAGGTCCGAGGTCGTCGAGACGGACTCGCCCGCGCCGAGATCGCTCGCCCACGCGAGGTCGGCGAGGCACGCGAGGATCTGGAAGCCGCCGAACAGCCCGAGCAGCAGGTAGCGATTCGCGACGACCGGCGGACACAGCCCGATGCGCGCGCGCCGCCTCGCGCTCTGCCAGAGCGGCATCGCCTCGGCGACGATCCACGCACATGGAACCGTGTAGCCGACCCACTGGGAGAGGTACCAGGGATTGTCGAGCGAGAAGTCGAGCGGCCCGTCGCGCGTGCCTGCGATCGTGCCCACGAGCAGGAATGCCGAGCATACGCCGACCGCGAGGTCCGCCCAGCGGCTCTCGGGGCGGAACACCGAGCGCAGGAAGAACAGATAGGGAAACACGCCGAGCACGTAGATCCATTCGAGAACGAGCGCGATCGGGGTGGGCCAGGGCTCGAGGCTCGCGAGGTCCGGCAGGTTGTTGCCGAGGTAGTAGGTGCCCGTGAGCGCGAAGTAGAGGCCGAGGTAGAGCTCGGGTCGCTTGCGGGTCCGCAGCGCGAGCCGAAGGAAGCGCCAGCTCGCGATCAGGTAGAAAGAGCTGACGGCGATCGCGGTGACGTAGGCGTCGTACTGCATGCGATCGAGCCCCCCGCCCCACCGCGTCTCGCAGCGGCGGGATTCCCCACGTCATCGGAGGGCTCGGAGCGGGCCTTGAGGGAGCGTGCCGCGCAGATCGCGCTGCGGCGCGCGCGGGCGCGACGCGGGCTTCAGCGCGTCAGCCGCCGCCGAGCCGCCTGAAGACGTCGTCGGGGGAATCCGACGGCGCGGGCTCGGCTGCGACCGAAGCAGCTGCGATCTGGTCCATCACCGCCGAGCAGATGCGGCTCGCGTTGCCGACACCGCGCGCCTCGAGCTCCTTGGGCATCAGCTTCTCGAACACCGCGCGCAGCTGCGCGACGCTGAGCTTCTGGGGATCGAGGCCCGCCTCCTTGAGCGCGAGCCGCAACGTGCCGCGCGCGGCGAGCCGATCCATGTCGGTCTTGCCTTCGAGCTTCTCGGCCGCGATATCGAACAGCGTGGCCGTCACGGCCTCAACCCTCCTGCACGTGCGAGCGCCGCGCTTCGATTCTCGACCCAGCGCTGGTAGAGACGCGGCGGGAAGAACGCGAGCCAGAGCAGCGCGATGGAAGCAGCTTCCGCTGCGCCGAGCAAGCGAAACGCCGCCGAGGAGAAGAGCGGCGTGGCGACGTTCTCCGCGGCCCAGAACAGCTCCGCCGCGCAAGCGACGCACTGGAAGAAGCCGAAGGCGCCCATCAGCAGGAAGCGGTCCGCGACGATCGGGTCACAGATTCCGATCGCCACGCGCCGCTTGGCGCGCGCGTGTGCGAGCACGCCCTCCACACTCATCCAGACGCACGGAATCGTGTAGCCGATCCATTCGATGAGGAACCACGGGTTGTCGAGCGCGCTGACGAGCTCGCCGCTGACACTCAGAGCTGACGCCCCAAGAAGTAGATACGCGATCGCTGCCCCGACCAGTGAGTGCGCCCACGCGTCGCGCGCGCGGAACACCGTCTTGATGAACAGCAGATAGGCGATCACGCTCGCGACGTAGACCCACTCCGCGACCTGCTCGGCCAATGCCGGGAGCGCATCGAAGCCGATCAGCAGCGCGCCGTTCTGGATTGCGAACCACTGGCCCGCGCCCGCGAAGTACGCGCCGAGCAGCAGCTCGGGGCGCTTTCCGCTGCGCCGGCCGAGCCGGAACAGGCGCAGGCTGGCGACCAGGTAGAAGCCGCCCGCGAAGATCGCGATCAGATCGGGGCGCTGATCCATTCTGCCATCCCTCGAATCCTTCGGTCGACCTGCAGCGCGCGAGCGGCGCCACGCGTCCGCATCGGCGCTTGTGGCGCTGGGCTTGAAGCCAAACTTGCGCGCAATCGATCGATCAGCGCGGCGGGGTGGGGGCCTCGCTGTGGATCCAGCGCACGAGCAGCGGCGACAGCGCGAACAGGCTCGCCGACGCGACGATCGCCGCGATCGCGATCTTGCCGAACACCGCGCCGTAGATGCCGACCGTCTCGATCGGAGCGGGAATCCCCTGCGCACCGCTCGCGTCGCTCTCGATGCCCGTGACGCCCGCGATCATGCCCGCGAGGAAGTTCGCGGCCGCGGTCGCGAGGAACCACGCGCCCATCACGGTGCTCACGATTCGCCGCGGCGAGAGCCGTGTGACCATCGACAGTCCCACGGGTGACAGGCACAGCTCGCCGGTCGTGTGCAGCCAGTAGCCGAGCAGCAGCCAGCCGAGCGCGACCATGCCGCGCGAATCCGCGCTGTGCGCGCCATACCAGAGCGCGCCGAAGCCGAGGCCGATCTGCAGCAGGCCGAGCGCGAACTTCACGGGCGTGCTCGGCTCTCGATTGCGCGGGCCGAGGTAGCCCCAGAGCGCGGCGAACACGAGGCCGAACAGCAGGATGAAGATCGGATTCGTCGCCTGGAAGATCGAGGCCTTGATCTCGGCGCCGCCAACCCCCATGCCGACGTCGTCCTCGCCGACGAGCCACTCGACCTCGGCGCGGCCCTCGGTGCGCGCGGCGTCGACATCGTCGAGCACGAGCACGCGGCCGCCGAGCGCGTGGCCGAGCTGCTCCTGCGTGAGCTCGAGGCGGATCGTCGACCCGACCTCGGAGGCCTCGATGTGCCGATCCTCGAGCACGCGGTCGACGTTGCGGTCCGCGAAGTTGTTCATCGAGCTGCCCGCCTGCTCGAAGAACGACCAGAACAGGATCGAGTAGGAGGTCAGGATCAGCACCACGAACAGCCGATGCCGCTCGACGGTCGGCGAGCGGAACGCCTCGACGACCAGCGAGATCGACGCGGCGCCGCCGAACAGCGCGAGCATCCAGCCCGCGACCTCGCTGCGCTGCACGAGCAGCGCGAAGATCGGGATCGCCACGAGGATGCCGAGGTAGAGCGCGAAGTCCGCGCGCAGCCCGCACGCGAGCCGGCGGCGCAATGCCTGCGGATTCGGCGGCGCGCCCGCGCCCGCCGGCAGGCCGCCGCGCGCGAGCGCGACGCAGGCGATGATGCCCGCGGCCGCGAGCGCGGCCGCGACCGCCGCGTTGACTGCGAGCTGCAGGCGGCTGTGCGGCAGCAGCAGCAGCGCGAGCGCGGTGCCGAGCGCGCCCGCGAGGATCAGCGCCTGCGTGACGCGGACCGGAGCGACGAACACCGCGAGGCCGGTGAGCATGCCGAGCGTCGCGAGCCCGAAGCCGTAGTGCCAGCCGTAGGTCTCGCCCACGTAGCCGCAGATCAGCGGCGACAGCGCCGCGCCGAGGTTGATGCCCATGTAGAAGATCGTGAACCCGCTGTCGCGGCGCGCTGCGCGCTCGGGATAGAGCGTGCCCACCATCGTGGAGATGTTCGGCTTGAAAAAGCCGTTGCCACAGATGAGCAGCGCGAGCGCGCCGAAGAACGCGACTTCGTGCTGCACGGTCATCAGCAGGTGGCCCGCGGACATCAGCAGACCGCCGATGATCACGGCTCGGCGCATGCCGAGCAGGCGATCCGCGAGCATGCCGCCGATGAACGGCGTCGCGTAGACGAGCGCCGTGTAGGCGCCATAGACCGCGTAGGCGCGCGCGTCGCCGTAGTCGAGAAAGCCCTTGATCATGTAGAACACGAGCAGCGCTCGCATCCCGTAGTAGGAGAAGCGCTCCCACATCTCGGCGAAGAACAACGTGAACAGGCCGGTCGGGTGCCCGAAGAGCGTCGCGGGCGCGGGCGGCGGGCTCGTGGCGGTCATGGGCCTCCATGGAGCCGGCTGGCCGCCGGCGCTCGCTCGGATCGCGGGGTCGACGATTAGCACCCGCGAGCGGGAATCGGCAGCGGCCGCGCCGGCTCGCGCGGATTTCGCGTTCGATTCGCGATCCGGGGTGTAAACTGGCGGCGTGCATCGGCATCCGCGCGCAGGAGGGGGCGAATGACGGCACTCGCAGGTGCTCTCCAGATCGATCCGGCGAAGTGCACCGGCTGCAGACAGTGCGAGCTCGCGTGCTCGTGGGTGCAGACCGGCGCGTTCCAGCCCGCGCGCTCGCTGATCCGCGTCCACGTCTTCGACGAACAGGCGAGCTACGCGCCGTACGCGTGCGTCCAGTGCAGCGAAGCCTGGTGCATGCAGGCGTGCCCGGTGAACGCGATCGATGTGGACGCGCTCACGGGCGCGAAGATCGTGATCGACGAGGTCTGCGTCGGCTGCAAGCTCTGCGTGATCGCATGCCCGTTCGGCACGATCTTCTACGACAAGCCGACCGATCGCGCCGCGAAGTGCGATCTGTGCGCGGGCGATCCGGCCTGCGCGCACGCGTGCCCGACGGGCGCGATCGCGGTCGCCGGGGTCGAGCCGGGCGCGTGGCTATCGCCCTTCGGCGCGAGCGTCGACGCGAGCTACCGCGCCGCGATCGGCGCGGAGGGCGCGCGATGAGCGCTGCACTGGGCGCTTCTGCGGGGGGCGCGCGATGAGATCTTCGCTGGGCGCTTTTGCGGGGGGCACGCGATGAGCGCTGCGCTGGGCGCTTGTGCAGGCGGTATGCGATGAGCGCCGCACTGCAAGGCTGGACGGGCGAGCTGCTGCGCGTCGATCTCACGCGCGGCGCGATCGCGCGCGAGCCGCTCGATCCCGCGTGGGCGCGCGCCTACGTGGGCGGCCGCGGTGTCGCGGCGCGCTACCTCTACGAGGAGGTCGATCCGCGCGTCGATCCTCTCTCGCCGCAAAACAAGCTCATCTTCGCGACCGGACCGCTCACGGGCACCAATGCGTCGTGCGGCGCGCGCTACATGGTCGTCACCAAGGGCGCGCTCACGGGCGTGATCGCGAGCTCGAATTCAGGCGGCCGCTGGGGCCCGGAGCTCAAGTTCGCGGGCTACGACCTGATCATCCTCGAGGGCCGCAGCGCGCGGCCCGTCTACCTCTGGATCGCCGACGACGCGGTCGAGCTTCGCGCGGCCGAGCACCTCTGGGGAAAGGGCGTGTTCGAGACCGAGGACGAGATCCGCAGCGAGACGGGGGTGCCCGACTGCTCGATCGCTGCGATCGGCCCCGCGGGCGAGAACCGCGTGCTCTACGCGGCGATCGTGAACGACAAGTACCGCGCCGCGGGTCGTTCGGGAGTCGGCGCGGTGATGGGCTCGAAGAACCTCAAGGCGATCGCCGTGCGCGGCACCGGCGCGGTGCGCGTCGCGAGGCCCGCCGAGATGATGCGCGCGCAGTGGGAGATGAAGCGGCAGCTGCGCGAGGCGCCGCTCACCGCGCAGGGCCTCCCACAGTATGGAACGCTCGCGCTGATGAACGTGATCAACGAGCACGGCGCGCTGCCCACCCATAACTATCAGCTCGCGCAGTTCGAGCGCGCGGAGAAGATCTCGGGCGAGGAGCTGCGCGAGACGCGGCTCGCGGCGAACAAGGCGTGCTTCGCGTGCACGATCGCGTGCGGTCGCGTGTCGCGGATCTCCGCGGAGGGCGTCGGGCGCTACGCACTCTCGACGAGCCCGCGCAACTGGAAGCACGCCACAGAGGGGCCCGAGTTCGAGAACGCGTGGTCGCTCGGCGCGGACTGCGGCATCGACGACCTCGATGCGATCCTCAAGGCGAACACGCTCTGCAACGACCTCGGCATGGATCCGATCTCGCTCGGCGCGACGATCGCCACCGCGATGGAGCTCTATGAGAAGGGCGCGATCGACGATTCCGAGACTGGCATGGCGCTGCGCTTCGGCAGCGGCGAGGCGCTGCTCGCGATGGTCGAGAAGGCCGCCTACCGCACGGGCTTCGGCGACGAGCTCGCCGAAGGCTCGAAGCGGCTCGCGCAGAAGTACCGGAGGCCCGAGCTGTTCATGGGCGTGAAGGGGCAGGAGTTCCCCGCCTACGACCCGCGCGCGCTGCAGGGCATGGGGCTCGGCTACGCGACCTCGAATCGCGGCGCCTGTCACCTGCGCGCCTACACGGTCTCCGCGGAGATCGTCGGCATACCCGCGCAGGTCGATCCGCGCGCGACCGACGGCAAGGCGGCGCTCGCGATCGCGTTCCAGAACGTGTCGACCGCGGTCGA
>DASPGF010000110.1:0-8057 GCA_035620755.1 Myxococcota bacterium | reverse complement strand
TGGAAAGAGCTCACGCGATCGGACCAGGGCCGAGCGTGCCTCGCCGCGACGGCCGTCGAGCAGCAGCGCGACGCCGAGCGCGTGCTCGACCTCGGCGCGAAGCTGCGTCGGAAGGCCGCAACCGGGGTGGCGCGCGCAGCGGTCCACGAGCGCCTGCCAGCCCGCGGCCGCCTCGGCCGGACGGCCGCTCGCGAGGTCGATCAGCGCGAGGCGATGCTGGGTCGCGGCGGCCTGCAGCGGGTCGAGGTCCGTCCCCATGAGCCGGGCTTGCTGGTCGGCTGCATAGGAATCGAGATCGGCGAAGCGCGTTCCCGCGAGGAGCTGCTCGCGCAATTGCTCGAGCGAGATCGAGCAGAGCCACGGATGCTCGAGGAACGGGTGATCGCAGGGTGGCTTTCCAGTGAGGCCCTTCACCAGGTAGTTGGGTGCCACGAAGAGAGGAGAGGGGAGCTCGCGATCGAAGATTGCGCGCCGCGTTGGCGTCACCGTGCGCGGCCAGACGAGATTCATCGGAACCTTGAGCAGGATCGCGCGCGCGCCGTGCGCGCGTGTCGCCTCGACGATCGCGCGCAGGTTCGCCTCGTAGTCGCTCGGCGCGACGCGCGCGACGGATGCATACCACTGCTCCTTGGCGATCGGACGCTCGCGATCGCCTACCGCTGCGAGGAAGAGCTCGCGCTGCGCGTCTCGCTTGCGGCTCGCCACGGATAGCCACGCCTTCTGAAGCAGCAGGAAGAATGCATTGTGGCCGAGCACCCGCGTCACCGAGTCGAGGCGCGGCGATCCCCGCTGCGCGTCGCTCATGCCGCCCGGCGCCGAGTCGTTGTTGCCGATGAACAGCGTCACGACGTCCGGCTCGAGCTCGGCGATGTAGAATTCGAGCCAGCGACGCGCCTGCCAGCTCGTGTAGCCGATCGTCCCGCCATTGATCACGTCGTATCGGACGCGCGCGGCATCTCTGGGGGTGGAATTCAAGATCTCTTCCAGGCGATCGGAATAATTGTGCTTGCGGCCCGGCAGGCTCAGCCCCCAGGTGGCCGAGTCGCCGAGGTTGAGGATCCGCAGCACGCCCTCGGGCTTCGGGCGCGTGACCGCGTCGTCGCGCAGGCCGAGCTCGTTGTGCTGGAATTGATTGGTCACGCCGTAGTAGTGCCACTTGCCGGTCGCGTTCGGGCGCCCCCGGAACAAGAAGTAGGGGCTCGCGAGCGCGCGCGTCCCCTCCCAGTAGAAGGGGTCGCCCTTCTGCCAGAGCGGGCTCGCGTTCAGCCACGCCGAGTCCTCGGGCTTGCCGAGAAACCCCAGCGCGAAGATCGCGGGCGCAATCGCGATCGAAGCCAGCTTGAAGAGGATGGCCTTGCTGTGCGCGCGCATTGCTCAGCTGCCGTGGCGCGCGTGGGTGCGCGCTGCGGGGCGCGAAGCATCGGGCGTGCGGTCGATCGCGCGTGTCGCGAGCACCCGTCAGAGGCTAGCGATTCCTTGTGATCCCACGACACGCAGCTCCGATGCCGCGACGCGAAGCGGGCAACGGGACGCGCAGCGGATTCCACTGTACCGTTGCCGCGATCCCTTCGATCGACGCCTCGAAAGCGCAGCGGAATTGAGCGAAGCCGAGCAATCCGGAACGGATCGATCCGCGGCGCCGCGGCGCCCAGCCGAGCGGTCGCGCGCCGCGAGGTCGCCGCGCGCGCTCGCCGCATGGTGGCCGCGCGCACGGCGCGGCTGCGCGGGTCACCCGCGGCTCGCCCGATTCGGTGTCGCGCTCGCGGTCTACGCCGCATACGAGCTCGTGCTGTGTTGGCTCGGGCTGCCGATGGTGCTCTACTGGGGGAAGATGCAGCTGCTCGACCGCAGCTGGCTGCTCGATCACCCGTTCGAGTGCCTGCTCTACCTGCACTCGCAGACCCCGCTCCTGAACACGCTCGCGATGTTCATCGCTCACGCTTCGGCGCTCACGGGCCTGGCGGAGGCCGCGATCGCGAGCGCGCTGTTCGGGCTGCTCGCGTTCGGCTGCTTCGCGCTGCTGCTCGAGGTCGCGCAGCTCGCGACCGGCTCGCGGCTCGCGAGCGCGATCTGCGGCGCAGCGCTGCTCGCGAACCCCGCGTTCGCGTTCTACCGCCACCGCCTGCTCTACGAGATTCCCGCGATGCTCGCCGTGCTGCTCGTGACCTGGGGCTTCCTGTGCTTCGTGCGCGAGGGCAGGGGCAGGGATTGGATCGGTCTGATCGTCGCGCTCGCGCTGCTGTGCGTGACGAAGAGCCTGTTCCATCCGCTGCTCGCGCTCGCGATCGCGCTGCTCGCGCTCGCCGCGCGCCACTTCAGCGCTCGCACCCCGCTTCGAGATCTCGCGCGGCGCTGCGCGCCCGGTTTTGCGCTCGGCATCGCGCTCGTCGTGCTGTGGCCCGCGAAGAATGCCCTCGTGTTCGGCCAGTTCGTTTCGAGCTCGTGGCTGGGCTTCAACCTGATCGTTCGCACTCCCGTCGAGCCCTACGAGCCGTTCGTCGATTTCATCGAGCGCGCGCAGATCCACGCGAGCCTCGAGCCGCAGATCGCGCGCTTCGAGCCCCTCTTCGCGGGCGACGATCTCGAGGTCGTGCTCGCGCTCAAGAAGCCCTCGCACCCGAAGATCCCGAACTGGAACCATCTCGCCGTGCTCTACACGAGCGGCGAGCTCGTGCGGCGCGGTCTCGCGTGGCGGTTTGCGAACTTCGGCGAGTGGATGCGCATGACGGCGGGCCGCTACTTCATGACGATGCGCGCGTCGTTCGTATTCCCCTACAGCGCGAAGCGTCTCTTCAGGGCGAGCAAGCGCTTCAACGCGTACGCGAAGCGCTACCGCGACTTCATCCATCCCGACCTTCGCCCGTGGCTCGAGCGCGCGTTTCCGAACTGGTTCGTGCACCGCTATGCGGTGATCATCGACGCGCCGATCCCCTACACGCCCTGGGCGTTCGCGTATCCGCCGCTCTTGCTCGCATTCGCGCTGGTCGCGCTGCGCCGGCGCCGCGAGCCGCTCGGCGGCTTCCTCGCGCTCTGCGCGCTCGCCTCCGCGTGGACGATCTTGGTCCCCGCGCTCACGGACGGCGCAGAGGGCAACCGCATGCGCCTCGCGACCGCGCCGCTGGTCTCCGTAGGCGCGTACGCGCTCGCCCAGCTCGCGACCCGGTGGCTGCGCGGGCGCCGCCGCGCCTGAGCGCGGCGGGGGCTGGGCGAGCAACCAACGCAGTCGGGCGCGGACGGGCGGGCCGGGGGCGGCCGGGAGCCTGAGCGCGCAGCGGTGTCGCGCCACGCCCAATCGCTTTTTCCGCTTCCGCGCGCTCCCGGATTGTGGGATACTCGTCGCGCCGGGCGAGGTGAGCCGTGTTCGATCGGGCCACCGCCGCAATCGCATTCTTCCTGTTATGCGCGGGCCCCGCGCACGCCGGCATCCAGCTCTTCGAAGGCTCGTGGGTCGTCAAGGCGTTTGGCAACGAGCGCACGGGCGGCACGGGCGAGTCGGAGTTCTACTCGGCGTTCGGGATTCCGCAGGGCATCGCGTGCAACCCCGACCAGCCGCGCTGCGACTTTCAATCCACGCCGACCGACGGCAACGGAAACTTCCACCCGCTCGGCGGCACCATCTCCCCGCCCGCGTTCTGCGCACCCTGGTACAACTTCGGCGGCATGGGCACGGCGGTGCGCCCCGCCAAGGGCGAGACACGGACGACGGGCGGGAAGCTCAAGCGCCCGATCCCGCCGCTCTACCGGAATCCCTTCTTCTTCACGCCGGGCGGCAAGGCCGATCGCATGTCCTGCACCGCGACGAGCGTGGGCGCAACGCCCGGCGGAAAGGGCCTGGTGCAGGCGGGCAAGCCGCTGACCGGGAAGGGCCTGGCGCAGACGACCGGGACGGGCAAGCGAGAATTCCGGCTCGGCGCAGCGCCGAGCATCGGCGTCGCGGGCATCCGCGGCACGCGCGTCGGTGAGTTCGGAGCGCTCTACCCGTACGTCTACAGCTACACGTACGCAACGCTGCGCAATGATGCGGGCGTGTTCGGTCCGGGCAAGGGGCCGGGCAGCTTCGACATTCAGTATCGCCAGGGCCAGAACGTCGTCGCCTCGATCAACGTGAAGCAGGGAGCGGCGAAGTTCGGCGGCACGATGAAGATGCTCGGCCAGCTGACGGCCAAGGTCTGCTACTTCCGCAACGTTGGCTGCACGCTCTGGTATGCGGATTGGCGATACGATGCGATTGGCGCGGCAGCGTACACGCGCTCGGGCGTGGTGACCAAGGGCTACCAAGCGCGAACGCGCGCTGCGTACTACAACTGCCCCTTGACTCTGTGCACGGGTCGGGGCACTCCGTGCTGTCCAAGCATGCCGATGGTCGAGGGCTCGCGCTTTCCGTGGACGACCGGCTCGGTGACCGTGACTGCCGTCGGTCGCGGGCCGCACAAGACGGTCCACTACGCAATGGGTTACGACAACCGCACGCCGACGAGCGGCAAGGGCACGATCCAGCTCGTGAGCCCGACGATGACGCGCTGGCTGCTGCCGGGGGCGACGTGGGAGACCGGCGGGATTGCGATCCTGCGCGTCAAGTTCTTACCGGAGCCGCGCGCATGGCTGATGCTGGCAGCCGGCATGGGTGTTCTCGCGATCGCGCATCGGCAGCGATCGCGATGAGGTCGCGAACGCTCGCGCTGGCGTGTGTCGCGGTTTCATCGCTAAGCGTCGGCTCCGCGCAGGCCGGCATCCAGCTCTTCGAAGGCTCGTGGGTCGTAAAGGCCTTCGGCAACGAGCGCACGGGCGGCACGGGCGCGTCGGAGCTCTACTCGGCAATCGGCATTCCGCTGGGCCGGCAGTGCAATCCCCACCAGCCGCGCTGCCCGTTCGAGTCGACACCGACCAATGGAGCCGGAATTTTCGAGCCGCTGGGTGGCTCGATCTACCAGACCCCGCATTGCGCACCGATCTACAACTTTCACGGAATGGGAACGACGAGGCGTCCTCGCTCACGGAGCGATTACTATTCCACGGGCTCGGGTTATGGGTGGCCTGACTGGAGATGGGTGCCTTTCTTTCGCAATCCCGCATTCTTCACGCCGAGCGGGGATCCCAACATCGACCCGTGTGATCCGCGATCGACGTCACTCGGCGGGTACGGATCGCTCGGCGGTGGGCCGGGAATCGTGCAGGCAGGCTTTCCAATTACCAGTACGGACACGGCAAACACCACGCAGATGCCGTCGAGCCCGAGGGGGTTCTCTTTCGATGCGGCTGCTGCGTTGACGAAGGGCGGAATTCGCGGCACTCGCTCGGGTGATCTGCCGTTCAATCAATCGTCTACCACTACACGTACGCGGAGCTTCGCAATGCAGAAGGGGTGTTCGGACCCGGCCTCGGGCCGGGCAGCTTCAGCCTCCCGTATCAGGTGAAGGGTGTCACCGTCGCAAAGGTGGCCGTGAAGCAGGGCGCTGCGAAGTTCGGCGGCACGATGCGCATGCTCGGAGGGCTGACGACGAAGGTCTGTCGTTACCGACACGGAGGCTGTTCACTCGGGCGAAACGATTGGCGGTACGACGCGATCGGTGTTGCTGCGCCGGGTACGAACGGAGCCGGTGTGGTGACGATGGGCTACCGGGTGTCGGAATCCTCCGTCTTCTACCACACGGCATTGGGTCAGTCCAGCACCTGGCTCCTGCGAGGCTCACGCTTTCCGTGGACGACGGGCTCGGTCACGGTGACCGCCGCCCGCGGCCCGCACAACACCGTCCATTACGCGATGGGCTACGACAACCGCACACCGGTGAGCGGAAAGGGAACGATCCAGCTCGTCTCGCCCGTGCTGTCGCATTGGCTCGCACCCGGTATGGATCACGAAACCGGTGGGATCGGCATTCTGCGGATCAAATTCCTGCCCGAGCCGCGCGCATGGGCGGTGTTGCTTTCGGGCATCGCAATGCTCGTCGTCGCGTATCGACTGCATCGCTGACCCGCGTCGATCCCACTCGGCAGTTTCCGATTTCGTTCCGATGGATCCAAGCACGCTCAGATGTCGCGCACGAGCAGCTCGATCGGAGACAGCTCGATGCGCCGGTCGCGGATCGCGTCGAGGAACGCCTCGACCTGCTCGGCGGGCCCGCGGACTTCGAGCACCATCTTGGCCGTCGTCAGCGTTGCGCCACTCGTCGCGGGCGACCGCTTTGAATCACTCTTCGCGCTGCTGCTGGCCGACGAGCGCGGTGAGTGGCTCGCGGGTTTCTGGATCGCGTCGATCGCGAGCGGCTCGAGCTGCGCCGCGGGTCTGCTCGGCTGCTCGGGCGCGCGCGCGTGCGTATCGAGCTTCGGCACGGTCGCCGCGCTGATCGCGAGCTCGGAGTCGGCCGCGCTCGCGTCGCGCAGCGGTGGATCGGCAGCGGGGGCGCTCTCGCCCGGCGGCAGCTCGGCGGCGAGGTCGAGGTCGAGGTTGCGCACCGAAACCTCGTCGGCGCCGAGATCGAATGCGCCCGCACCCGCGGTCGCGAGCTCGACGCGGCCCTCCGCGGTGACCGCGCGCGGTGAGGACGCCGATGCGGACGCGGATCGCGCGGCCTGCAGCAGGTCGTCCCCGGTGTCGAAGCCGAGCATGGTGCGCCCCGCGGCGTCGTCGAGCGCCGCGAAGCCGAACTCCTTGAGCTCGGACGCGAAGCGCACGTTCTTCGCGCGCGCGATCGGCTGCGCGCTCTGGCCGAACGCGATCTCGAGCGTGCCGATCCGCACCACGTTTCCGTGCTGCAACGGGTGGACCTTGATCGAGCGGCCATCCACGCTCGTGCCGAGGCCGGTGTTGAGGTCCTGCACCTCGCAGGCGTCGCCGTGGCGCCGGAACACCGCGTGCTCGCGCGAGACCTCGGGATCGGCGACCACGATGTCCTGGTTGGTGCTGCGGCCGACCGTGATGTCGACCGTATCCCACACGATGACCTGCTTGTCGCCGTTCGGCTGCGCAATCGCGAGGTAGAAGGTCGGTCGCTGGCGTTTCGGCGCGCCCATTGCCTCATTTTCGGGGCGCCGGGGCTCTGCCTTGAACCCGCGCAGCCGCGTCGGCAGCTGGCGCGCAGGAAAGCCGCGTACCCTCCCGGCGCCTCGGGCGCGCTCGTCCGGCCAGCGGCGCGCAGGGCGGATCAGCCCGCGCTCGCCTCCTCGACCCAGGAGCGCAGCGGGCCGCTGCGCCGCGTCTCGAGCCAGGCCTGCGCCCAGCGCACTGCGTGGACGGCGATCGAGCCGAGCGTCCAGGCGGCGACCGCCGCGAGCCCGAGCTCGGGCCGCCCGCCGAGCGTCGCAGCCGAGAGCAGGATCAGGTTGGGATTGCGGCGCGAGCTGATCAGCCGGAAGCGCGAATCCCAGCGGCGCCAGGTGTGGATGCGCACGCGAAAGCGCGCGATGAAGCTCCACTCGAGCAGCCGCAGCGCGACGTAGCCGGCGACGACGGTGAAGCCCGCGGCATTCCACCAGCCCGGCGCGCGCTCGAGCGCGAGCCCCGCGCCCCACCACCAGGCGAGCCACCACAGCGGCGGGTGCACCATGTCGATGACGTGGTCGAAGTAGTTTCCGAACGCGCTCGAGGTCTGGGTCACGCGCGCGAGCTTGCCGTCGACGGTATCGAGGAAGGACATCGCGAAGCCGAGCGCGAGTCCCAGCGCGAAGTCGCCGCGCGCGAACAGGTAGATCACCGCGAAGACGAGCAGCAGGCTCAGCGCGGTGATCGCGTTGGGGTGGATGCCGAGCCGCGCCGCGAGCCGCGTGGCGTGGAACGCTGGGAGCGGGAACACGTACTTGGTGACGAGGTCCGTCACGCCCTTGTAGGCGAGCTCGAAGCTTCGCCGCTCGATCTCCTCGCGCGTGGCTTCGCTCGCGCGCAGGATCAGCGGACGGCTGCGCTTGCGCACCTGGTCTTCGAACACGCTCGGCGCACTCGCGGCGTCGATCAGCGCGTAGCCCTGCGGAAGCTCGCCTGCGGGAAGGGGCGCGCCGACGATCAGCGCGCGCCAGCGCGGGGCGTCGCGCGCCGCGCACGACACCGCGAGCGGTTGCGCGAG
>DASPGF010000109.1:0-3754 GCA_035620755.1 Myxococcota bacterium | reverse complement strand
CTCGAGCGACTCGATCATCGACTTGCCGCGGAAGCGCGCCATGCGATTGATCTCGCCGTACGCGTCGAGGAAGATCGCGGAGAGCGGGCTGTGGCCGAGATCGCGCGCGGCCTCGTAGGCGGCGTCGAGCGAGCCCTCGTGATAGACCTCGAGGAACGCCTCGCTATCCTGCTCGGCGCGCCGCAGCTCGCGCCACTTGAACGCGATGACGGTCCACGAAACGACCGAGAGTATCAGCAGCAACAGGAGGACGAGTTGAACGAGCCAGCTCGCTTGCCAGACCAGCGCAAGCGCGTCGAGGCTCGCGAGACGTCCCCCCAAAGCCGTCCCGACGATGAAATTCATGTCCTCACTCGCAGCAGAGCAGGGCGAGTCTAGGTAACGCCCGCTGGGAGTTCAACCGAACTCCGCCGACACAAGGAGCCGTGATGCAGGTCACCGTCGATAGCCAACGCGCGGTCGAGGCGCGAACCGCGATGCTCGTGATTCCCATGTCGAAGCTCGAGAAGGCGAGCTGGCGACCCGCGCCGCGCGTGGCCGCGCTCGATCGCGCGCTCGGCGGGCGCATCGCGGCGGTGATCGCGAGCCGCGATTTCCAGGGCGGCGCGAGCGAATCGCTGACCCTCTACCCCGCCGGCGCGATCCCCGCCGAGCGCGTCCAGCTGCTCGGCATCGGCGACGAGGCGAAGCTCGATGCGGAGGTCGTGCGCGGCCTCGCGGGGCGCGCGGTCGACGCCGCGCGCAGCCGGCGCGCCGACCCTCTCGCGATCTGCGTGCCGCACCTCGCGTCGCTGCGCGCCGAGGCCGTGGTGCGCGCGCTCACGGAAGGCGCGCTGCTCGCGGGGTACCAGTTCGACACCTATCGCGAGCGCGAGAAGGATGCGGCGCCGTTCGCGAAGCGCGTTTCGCTGCTGATCGAGCGCGCGGCCGATCTCAAGCGCGCGCGCGACGCATCGCGCAGCGCGTCGACCGTCGCGGAGTGCCAGAACCTGACGCGGCAGCTCTCGAACGAGCCCGCGAATGCGCTTCCGCCAGCCGCGCTCGCGGCCTCGGCCCGGCGCATCGCGCGCGAGGTCGGGCTCACCGTCACGGTGTTGGAGGTCGCCGAGCTCAAACGGCAGCGCATGGGCGGAATCCTCGCGGTCGGCGGCGGCAGCGCGCACACGCCGCGGCTGATCGTGCTCGACCACGATCCGCGCGCGCGTCGGCGCGCGTCGCGCGCGAAGGGTCGCGGCGCGCGCGCGCCGCGGCTTCCCACGGTCTGCCTGGTCGGCAAGGGCATCACGTTCGATTCGGGCGGCATCTCGATCAAGCCGTCCGCCGCGATGGACGAGATGAAGCACGACATGTCGGGCGCCGCGGCCGTCATCGGCGCGCTGCGCGCCTGCGCGCTGCTCAAGCTGCCGATCCGCGTGATCGGCGTGATCGCCGCCGCGGAGAACATGCCGAGCAGCACCGCCTACCGGCCGGGCGATGTCGTGACGGCAATGTCGGGCAAGACGATCGAGATCCTGAACACCGACGCCGAGGGGCGCGTCGTGCTCGCCGACGCGCTGCACTACGCGCGCACGAAGTTCGAGCCCGACGCGATCGTCGATCTCGCGACGCTCACGGGCGCGTGCGTGGTCGCGCTCGGCAAGTGGGCGAGCGGGCTGTTCGGAAATCACGCGGGCCTGATCGAGGCCGTGCGCGCCGCGGGCGAAGCGAGCTCGGAGCGCGCCTGGCCGATGCCGCTCTGGGAGGAGCACCGCAAGGCGGTGCGCAGCGACGTCGCGGACATCAAGAACTCGACGGGGCGCGATGCCGGATCGTCGACGGCAGCGGCGTTCCTCGCGAATTTCGTCGGCGATACGCCCTGGGCGCACCTCGACATCGCTGGGACGGCTTGGGACAGCAAGCCCTCCGCCTACCTCAAGAAGGGCGCGACCGGCGTCGGCGTGCGGCTGCTGATCGAGCTGCTGCGGGATTGGAAGCGCATCGACTGGAAGCGCATCGTTTGACGCGCGCGCGCGCGGCGCCTAACCTCCCGCCCTCCCCGGAATTCCAATCCGAAGGAACCGAGCGCGATCGCGCAAACAGCGATCGAGAGCCGCTCGGACATGAACAAGGAGAAGCTTCGAAGATGATCGGCTCAGGGATTTCTCGTTCCGGCGCGCGGGGGCTCGTCGCCCTCGCGATCATCGCCGCGCTCGCGCCCGCGAGCGCGCTCGCGGGTGACGCCGAAAAAGGTAAGACGCCCTACACGGTGAACTGCGTTTCGTGCCACGGCGAATCCGGGAAGGGCGACGGACCCGTGGGGCAGGTGCTGCAGCCGCCGCCGCGCGACTTCACGGCCGGCGACTTCAAGTTCGACGCCGACAAGGACGGCAAGCCCGGCAGCGACGCCGACCTCAAGCTCGTGATCGCCAAGGGCGCGGGCGCGTTCGGCGGCAACCAGATGATGGCCGCCTGGGGCGGCGTGCTCTCCGAAGCGGACATCGACAACCTCGTCGCCTACATCCGCACGCTCAAGAAGTAAGCTCGACGCGCGACCTGCGGCGGGGTCGATCGACCCGACCCCGCCGCGTCGCTGCACCCCGACCGTCGACCGATTCCCATCGACAGCGTCTGCTACGGTCTGCCGAGGCCTGCGGGCCGCGCGCGTTCCGACACGCGCGCCCGCCGCATCGCACACCCGCGGCGCGTGCGCAGCGAGCAGAGTTTGGGGAATTCGAGCGTGAGTTCTCTCAAATCGACGGTTTCCGAGGGCGCTCCCGATCCCGCGCGCGACGCGGATCCCGATTCGGACCGCGACGAGGAGCTCGCCTCGGAGCGCGACTTCGAGCGCATAACGGAGCCCGGATCGGAGCGCGAATCCCGACGCGGCCGCGGCTCCGCGCTCATGCCGTCGAGCGCGGATCGCTCGGTCGGGCCGGTCGACGCGCTCTCCGCCTACATGGCACAGCTCGCGCGCTATGCGCCGATCTCGCGCGAGGAGGAGTACGCGCTCGCGGTGCGCTGGGTCGAGGACCGCGACGAGGATGCGGCGCGCCAGCTCGTGCTCGCGAACCTGCGGCTCGTGGTGAAGATCGCGATGGAGTACCGGCGCGCGTGGTCGAACGTGCTCGACCTGATCCAGAGCGGCAACGTCGGGCTGCTCGAGGCCGTGCAGCGCTTCGATCCCTACCAGGGCGTGAAGCTCACCTCCTACGCGGCCTACTGGATCCGCGCCTTCATCCTCAAATACATCATGGACAACTTCCGGACGGTGCGGCTCGGCCGCTCGCGCGCGCAGCGCAAGCTGTTCTTCCGGCTCAACAAGGAAAAGCGTCGCCTCGAGCTCGAGGGCTTCGAGGTCGCGCCGAAGCTGCTTGCCGAGCGGCTCGAGGTGACGGAAGACGACGTGATCGACATGGAGCAGCGCATGTCGCAGGGCGACCTCTCGCTCAACGCGCCCGTGCGCCGCGACGAGCCGGGCGCGGAGTACGGCGACTTCGTGGCGATCGGAGGCGCGAGCGCCGAGCAGGCCGTCGCCGACACCGAGCTGAAGCGCGTGTTCCAGCAGAAGATCCAGGAGTTCACCGAGCGCCTCGACGCGCGCGACCGCATCATCCTCGAGCAGCGCATCACCGCCGAGGAGCAGAAGACGCTGCAGGAGCTCGCCGACCAGTTCGGCGTGTCGCGCGAGCGCGTGCGACAGCTCGAGAAGCGCCTCGTCGACCAGCTGCGCGAGTACCTCAAGGCCAACCTCGTCGACTTCGAGTACTACGCGCCG
>DASPGF010000108.1:0-2410 GCA_035620755.1 Myxococcota bacterium | reverse complement strand
GGAACTCGCCGATGCGGATCTCGCTTCGCCGGGAGAGGTCGGCCGCACGCAGGTTGCGCGCTGCGATCTCCGCGACGTCCGGATCCTGCTCGATTCCCACGCCATGCGCATCGCGATAGCGCGTCAGCAGGCCCACGAGATAGCCGCCGTAGCCGCATCCGACGTCGAGCACGCGGCGCGCGCTGGCCGCGCCCGGAATGCGATCGAGCGCCGCGAGCGCCTGCCGCTCGACGAGCCGCGAGAACTCGGCCGCGCGGCGCGCCTCGGCGCGGGAGCCGAACTCGGGCCGCTCGTCGGCGGTCATCAGGTCCGGCAGCCGCTCGAAGAGCGGCCCGCAGCCTTCGACGGCCTCTTCGAGCAGCGCGATCCACGGCTTCGAATCGCGCTGCTCGATCATCCAGCGCGCGACTCCGTCGACCTCGAACGCGCGATCGCGCTCGCGAACCATGCGGATCAGGCCGTGCGCGGCAGCCGCCTGCAGCCAGGCCTGCAGCAGATCCGGCGCGAGGCGCGAATCCTGCGAGAGCTGATGCGCGGTCTGCGGGCGCCGCAGCGCTGCGAACAGCTCGAGGCGAACGCCGATCCAGAGCAGGTGGGCGCGCGAGAACGACGCGAGCGTCTGGAAAAACGCTCTCTCTTGACACTTCACGGAGTCGATGATCATCCGATCTCGAGGTTCGCGTAACGCGACACGAGCGTCTTCAGGCCCGCGCGGTCGAAGCGGATGCGGAGCTTCTGCGCCGCGCCGTTGCCGACCACCGCGGCCACCGTCCCGGCGCCGAACACCGGGTGCCGCACGCGCAGGCCGATCGCGACCGACGACGAGTCGTCGAATGCGCTCTGGTCGTACGAGTAGTCGCGCTCGGGCTCCGCAGCGAACGCGCCACTCGGCGCGTCGGCGAGCGCGCCGGGCGGAATCTCGCCGAGGAAGCGCGACGGCAGCGCCGCGCTGCGCGCGCCGAAGCGGCTGCGCTGTGCGGCGCAGACCAGCGTGAGCTCCTCCATCGCGCGGGTCATGCCCACGTAACACAGCCGACGCTCCTCCTCGACGCCGCTCGCATCCCGCATCGATGCGGCATGCGGGAAGATTCCCTCCTCCATCCCGACCATGAACACGCTCGGGAACTCCAGACCCTTCGCCGAGTGCGCGGTCATCAGCGCCACGCAATCGCGCTTCTCGTGGTACTCGTCGAGATCGGAGATCAGCGCGACCTGATCGAGGAAGCGCTCGATCGCGGACCGCTCGTCGCCCGGCGCGGACGCGTTGACGCGCTCGAACTCCTCGGCGGCGCTCAGCAGCTCGCGCAGGTTCCCGAGACGCGCCTCGGCTTCGGGGGAATCCTCGCGCTCGAGCTGGGCCGCGTAGCCCGTGTCGTCGAGGATGCGCGCGAGCGCATCGGCTGGCGTCCACCCCGAGGCCGAGCCCACGGCTCGACCGTCACCGCGATCGGCCTCCCGCTCGGACGTCGAATCGGAGGTCGGCGCGGAATCCCGATCGGAAGCCGAGCCGGCGGCCCGACCGGCGACCTGCCGTCCGAGCGTGCGAAGCAGCTCGAGGAACGCGGGGAGCTTGGGCGGGATCCGACCCTCGCCGGCGCCCGCCGCAATGCGCTCGAACGCATCGTACAGGCTGATGCGCAGCTCGCTGGTGAGCGCTTCGGCGCGCTCGATCGTCGCCTTGCCGATGCCGCGAGGCGGTCGGTTCACGATCCGCCGCAGCGATGCCGAATCCGCGGGGTTGATGAGCAGCCGCAGGTAGGCGAGCGCATCCTTGACCTCGGCGCGGTCGTAGAAGCGCACGCCGCCCACCACGATGTAGGGCAGGTCGTACTTCAGTAGCTCCTCCTCGAAGAGCCGCGACTGCTGGTTGGTGCGGTAGAAGATCGCGAAGTCGCCGCCGCGGCGGTGTTCCGCTCGCAGCGAGGCGAGGATCCGACGCACCACGTACTCCGCCTCGTCGCGATCGCTGCGGGCGTGGTAGACGCGAATGCGCTCGCCGCCCTCGCGCTCGGTCACGAGGCGCTTCGCGGGGCGGCCGAGATTCCTCGCGACGACGCCCGACGCACCGTCGAGGATCGGCTGCGTCGAGCGATAGTTGAGCTCGAGCTTCACGGTCCGCGCGTCCGGATAGTCGCGCTCGAACTCCATGATGTTCCGGATGTCGGCGCCTCTCCAGCCGTAGATCGATTGATCCGGGTCGCCGACCACGCACAGGTTTCGATGCTCGCCGGCGACCTGCCGCACGAGCTCGTATTGGACGCGGTTGGTGTCCTGGTACTCGTCGACGAGCACGTACTGCCAACGCCGCCGGTAGTGGTCGAGCACCGCGGGAAAGCGGCGGAACAGCTCCGTGGTGCGGAGCAGCAGGTCTCCGAAGTCGAGCGCGTTGCTGTCGACGAGCAGGCGCTGA
>DASPGF010000107.1:0-2459 GCA_035620755.1 Myxococcota bacterium | reverse complement strand
GAACTGCTCGAAGCCCTCGGCGACGGTCAGCGCCTCGAAGATCGCGCGCCGCCGCTCCGGCCCGAACGAATCGCGATACGACGCGCCTTCCATCCGCGCCATGATCCAGTCGCGCTCGCGCGGATTGAGGATGTGCAGGTACTCGATGCCGATCGTCCCGCAGTAGATCGCGCGCGCGCGGCGCACGATTTCGGGAATCGTCGCGAAGTCGAGGCCGAGATGGCCGTCGCAGTAGATCGCGCGCTCGAAATCCGCGTCGTCGAAGCCATAGCTGCGCGGATCGAGATCCGAATGCGACTCGATCGCGGCGAGCCCGAGCGGGTCGAGTCGCGCCTCGAGGTGCCCGCGCAGCCGGAACGCGCGGATCAGCAGCATCGCGCGCATCGAATCGCGCGCCGCTGCGTAGTCGCCGCGGGCCGAGGCCGCGCGCGGTGCAGCGGGGCCGGCGGGGCGAGCGATGTCCGCGACGCCAACGGGGCGCCGCTCGGCGCCCGCAGCGCGCTGCTCGAGCCAGCTGCGCGCGCGCGCGTCGAGGCTCTCGAACAGCTCGCGCCACGCGGCGGGCACGCGCGCGCGATCCGACCGGAATTGCGCGTAGAGCTCCGCGAGCTGCTCGGCGTTGCGGTTTGCGGCTGAGGCGGTCGCCATCCTCCCTCCGGGGCATCGCTGAGTATCGAGGCGATCCGCTCGCGTTTCAAGGCGAGCGTCGCGCGGCGGCCCCGCGGCGGCCCGCGAGCCATTCGGCGCGTGTGATGCGCGCTCGAGCCGACCGCAGCTTCACCCGCGGCGGCCTCCTGCCGATGACGCTTGGGTGCTGCGTGTCACCGCGATCCTGCTTTGCTCCCTCGCGCTCTCGGGCTGCTTCATCGCCGACGAGATCAACAAGGGCGACGCGCTGATCGAGCAGCACTCCGTCGGCTGGCGCAACAAGAAGAAGCAGGCTCAGCAGGCCGAGCAGCAGGCCGCCGACGCCGAAGCCAACGACCAGGCCGCGCAGGCCGCGGGCGCGCGGCCGGGCGTGTCGGACAAGCTCTCGGAATGGTGGCGCGACACCGTGGAGGAGCGGCCCGTCAGCGTCGACCCGAGCGACGCGCTCGTGCGCTGCGAGATCGGCGGTGGAACACAGTTCCTGCGCCGATCCGACTGCGAGCTGCGGCGGGGGCGCGCGAGCGATCTCGACGCGAAGACGGGTGCGCGCGCCGCGGCGTCGTCCCCGGGGAAGCCCGGCAGCTGATCGCGCGCCCGCGCTAGTTCAGCTGCGGTGAGCCCGGCGGCGGCTCGCCGCCGCCGAAGTCGACCACGGGGTGCTGCGCGCAGTCGGTTGCCACGCACACACCTTCTTGGCCGGCGAGCGGATCGCCGGGAGTCTCGGGCGGAGCCCCGCCCGCGCTGTCGGGGTCGGCTGCGCGGGGAAGCTCGGGTGCATTGGCGGCGTCGCTCGCGGCGAGCCGCTCGAGCAGCCGCGCGCCGTGCTCGCGGCTGTCCCGATCCGCGGCGGCGCTGTGAAAATCCACGAGGCAGCCGCCGAGCTCGGAGAGCTCGCGCGGGTCGAGGCGACGCGGCTGCGCGGGCGGCGGCTCGCCGCGCCTCACGGTGAGCTGCTCACCCGCCTCCAGCACGGTCGACCCGTCCACACCGGGCAGGCCGCTGCGAACCGAGATCCGACTGTGCGCGGACGTGATCGTCGTTTCGCCCGTCTGCGGATCGACCGCGACGTGCGCAATCGTGCCGAGCAGCGTCGCGATCGCGGCGGGCGTGTGGATCTCGATGCGCTCCCCGACGGCACGTGGCTCGACGACGATCCGAATCTCACCGCCGTCGAGAGAGACGATGCGGCGCTGCGAGCCGCGATCGCGCTCGAACACGAGCGACGTCTCGGCGCAGAGCTCGACGAGCGCATCGCTGTCGAGCAGGATCGAGCACGCCGCATCCTCGCCGAGGCGCACGTGCTCGCCGTCCGCGATCGCACCCGGGAGATCCGCGTCGATCGCCGCCGTGACCCGAGCTGCGTCCGGATCCGCGCGCACGGGCGTCGCGGCGCACGCGACCAGCGCCGCGAGCGCAGCCGCCGCGCGGCTCAATCCGCGTAGTGCGTCGACCACTCGTCCCTCCGCGCCCTGAGATTCGCGCGAGCCCCCTGCGCGCGAGACGCGCATCACGAGCAGGGCTCACGCGCGTCGCGCGCTCGCGCGAGCCCAGCGAGGATCGGGTGATCCGCCTCGGGCCTTGAGGCTCCGCGCCGCCCGCCGCCTCGCGCAACGCGACGTCCGCAGTGCCCGTCTGCGCGAAATCGCGGCCCCCGCCCCCCTCGCGCGCGATCAGCGCGGCGGCGCGCCGTTGAGCTCGAGGCCGACGACCGTGACGTCGTCGCGTCGCGGCGCGCCGCAGCCGAACGCGTCGAGCCGATTCCGCAGCGCGCGCAGCCGCTCGCCGATGCCGCCGCGCACCTCCGCGAGCGC
>DASPGF010000106.1:0-3693 GCA_035620755.1 Myxococcota bacterium | reverse complement strand
TCGCCCGCGCGCGCGAGGCCGATCGCGAGATCGATCGCGCGCCGGCGGTCCGGCTCGATCGCGTACGATGCCTGCGCGCCGTCGAGCGCGTCGGCCGCGACTCGCTGCAGGCGCGAGAGCCCCGGCTCGAGATCGGCGAGGATGCGCAGCGGATCCTCGGAGCGCGGGTTGTCGCTCGTCGCGACGACCCGGTCGCTCCAGCGCGCGACCGCCTGCGCCATCAGCGGCCGCTTGCCGCGGTCGCGATCGCCGCCGCAGCCGAACACCGCGATCAGCCGGCCCGCGGTGAGCGGCCGCAACGTCGCGAGCAGCTTCTCGATCGCGTCGGGCGTGTGCGCGTAGTCGACGACCACGAGCGGCTCGCCCGCGGCAGCGGTCTGCACGCGCTCCACGCGACCGGGCACCTGCGGGCAATTCTCGATTCCCTCGGCGATGAGCTTCGCATCGAGCTCGAGCGCGACGCCGATTCCGCACGCGACGAGCGCGTTCTCGAGATTGAAGCCGCCCACGAGCGGGATGCGCAGCTCGAGCGCGCGATCCGGCAGCGCCACGTGCGCATCGCTGCCGTCGAGCTCGACCTTCGCGTCGAGCAGCCGCACCTCCGCGCCGCTGTCGCGGCGCCTCGACACGCGCACGAGCCTCGCGCCGCGGCGGGCCGCGGCGCGCGCGAACGCCGGCGCGCTCGCATCGTCGATGTTCACGACCGCGGAGCCGCCCTGTCGGAGGTAGCGATCGAACAGCCGCTGCTTGGCGCTGCAGTACGCATCCAGCGTGCCGTGGAAGTCGAGGTGGTCCTGCGTGACGTTGGTCAGCGCCGCCACCTCGAACTCGCAGCCCGCGACGCGCTCGAGCGCGAGGCCGTGCGACGAGACCTCCATCGCGACGCACTCGACGCCGCGCTCGCGCATCGCGCGCAGCGTGCGCTGGATCTCGCAGCTCTCGGGCGTGGTGTTCACGGCGGGTCGACGCTCGCCCGCGTAGCGGACGTCGAGCGTTCCGATCACGCCGACCGCGATGCCCGCGCGCTTCAGCATGGATTCGACCAGGAAGGTCGTGCTCGTCTTGCCATTGGTTCCCGTGACACCGATCAGCTTCAGCTCGGACGAGGGGTTGCCGAAGAAGCGCGTCGCGATCGGTGCGAGCGCGCGGCGGCTGTCGCGCACGACGACGAGCGCGAGTCCCGAGCGCGCGAGCGCGGCGGGCACGGCTTCGACCACCGCGGCGACGGCCCCGCGCTCGAACGCGTGCTGCAGGTGGTCGTGGCCGTCTGCGGCGGCCCCGCGCAGCGCGAAGAACAGATCGCCGGGCTCGACGCGGCGCGAGTCGTAGGCGATGCCGCGGACCTGGAGCTCGAGCGGCTCGCGCTCGCCGGGGTTCGCGTGCAGCGCGCGCGGCTCGCGCTCGCCGCCGGAGCTCGCGCGAAGCTCGCTCGGCAGCGCCTCGAGCAGCGCCGACAGACGCATCAGATGTCCCCCTCGCCGTCGGGCTGCGACGACAGCTCGAAGCGGATCTGCACCCGGCCGCTGTGGAGCGCGAACACCGTGCCCGGCGGCGGCTGCTGGGTCACCGCACGCCCCTCGCCGGAGATCTCCACTTCGAGCCTCCCCGCGGTCATGCGCTTCACTTCCGCCACCGTGCGCCCGCGGAAATCCGGAAGCAGCACGCGATCTCCGAGGCTCGTGAGGCGCTCGACGACGCCCGGATCGACAGCGGCTGCGGTCGCGCGCGGCGCGGGCGTGCGTGGCGCCGCCGCCGATCGGGGCGGCGACACGGGCGGCGCCGCCGACACCGCGGGCGGCGCGTCCTGGTCCGCGGCGGCCAGCATCGGGCTCGGCTCGGCGAGGCGGCGCTCGGGCTCGGTGAAGATTCCGTAGCGGGTGAGCTGCGCGGCGGCGACGCGCGCAAACAGCGGCGCCGCCGTCATTCCACCAGTATGCGCGGGCCGCTGGGCTTCGTCCACCCGCACGACGATCGCGAGCTTCGGATCGTCGACGGGCGCCACGCCGATGAACCACGCCTCGTAGCGGTCCGTTGCGAACGACTGCGAGGCGCTGTCGTACTTCTGTGGCGTGCCCGTCTTGCCCGCGACGCGGACTCCCTGCAGCGCCGCGAGGCTTCCGGTGCCTTCGCTGGAGACGACGCTCTCGAGCATCGCGAGCACGGCGCGGGCGGTCTCCTCGGCAATCGCGCGGCGGCCCGGCGAGGATCGGCTCGCGTGCCATGTGCCGCCGGGCGCGCGCCGCGCTGCGACGAGCCGCGGCTGCACCCAGAGCCCGCCGTTCGCGAATGCGGAGGTGGCCGCCGCGAGCTGGATCGGCGTCACGCTGATGCCCTGGCCGTAGGCGATCGTCGCGTGGTCGAGCGGTCTCCAGTCCTGCCACGCGCGCAGCAGGCCCGCGGACTCGCCCGGAAACCCGCTCTCGGTGCTCGCCCCGAATCCGAAGCGCCGCAGCGCGCGGTGATGCGCGCTGCGCCCGAGCTCGTGCGCGATCTTCACGGCGCCGATGTTGCTCGAGACGCGCAAGATTCCCGCCGCGGTGAGCTTCCCATTGGGATGGTGATCGCGGATCAGCTTGCCCGGCACGGCGAACGAGCCGTTCTCGCAGTCGAAGACCTGATCGCTCTCGATCGCGTGCGCGTCGAGTGCCGCGGCGACCAGGAACGCCTTGAGCGTCGAGCCCGGATCGAGCGCATCGGAGAATGCGCGCGAGCGGGTCGCCGAGAAGTCGAGCGTGCGAAACTGGTTGGGGTCGAAGCCGGGATTCTCGGCGAGTGCGAGGATGTCGCCGTTCCAGGGGTTCATCGCGACCACGACGCCGCCGCTCGCGCGCGTCGCCTTCACCGTCTCGCGCAGCGCCTCCTCGGCCTGCGCCTGCAGCGTCGCGTCGATCGTGAGCGCGACGTCTCCGCCGGTCGTGCTCCAGTGCGAGTCGCCGCCAATCCAGAGCTTGCGGCCGCGCGCATCGCGCTCGACGGGAATCCGGCGCGCCATTCCGCGCAGCCAGTCGTCCTCCTGCTGCTCGATGCCGCGCACCCCGACGCCGTCGATGTTCGCGAAGCCGACCGCCTGGGCGGCGAGCTCGCGGTGCGGATAGATGCGCCGCGGCTCGTCGACCAGCCCCACACCCGCGATCCCGAGCTCGAGCACCTGCTGCGCGCGCTCGGCGCTGACCCAGCGCGCGAGGAACAGGAACGATCGCCGGTCGCGAAGGCGCGCGGCGAGCGCCTGGCGCTGCGTGCCGAGGATCGGCGCGAGCTTCGCGGCGGCCGCCTCGATGTCGCCGATCTCGGCCGGGATCGCGTAGATCGACGGCGAATCGACCGAGAGCGCGAGCTCCGCGCCGTTGGCGTCGACGATCGCGCCGCGACCCGGAGCGATCTCGAGCACCCGCCGGGTCTGGTGCTCGCCGCGTTCGATGCCGCGCTCATCTACACTGAGGTGTGCTGCGCGGACTCCGACGATCGCGAACGGCGCCAGCAACAAGATGCGCGCCATCCCGATCCTGCGGGCGGAGATCGGCGCGCGAGCGGCCCTCATGGACGCGGCTCGCGCTGCGGCGCCGCGAGGTTGATCACGCGCTCGGGCTGCGAGAAGCCGAGCTTCTGGGCCTGCGCGGCGAGCCGCGCGGGGTCGCGCAGCTCGCGCACGCGCGCGGTGAGCGTCCGCTTCTCCTCCCCGAGCGCCTGCAGGCG
>DASPGF010000105.1:0-9129 GCA_035620755.1 Myxococcota bacterium | reverse complement strand
ATGAGACCTCCGACGCGGCCGTCGATGCTCGAGCCGCGGCGCTCGCGCTCGAGGCGGGCATCCCATTCGGCGAGGCGCGCGCGATCGAGGAGACACTCACGGTGGGCGGGCTCGCGAACGAGACCCGCTACTTCGCGACCTATCCCGAGGACATCGACATGCTCGGCGCGAGCTTCAGCACCGCGACGCTGCGCACGGGCACGCTGATCTCGGGCGAGATCGCGCAGCACTTCGGCTGGCCTGTCCAGATCCCGGCCGAGCAGGTCCTCACCGCGGCGCTGTCGCCGCTCGAGTTCAGCGACGCCTTCGACCAGACTCCACTCGGCTCGTTCGGGGCGAACCAGGTCGTGAAGGGCTTCGCGACGACCGACAAGACGCAGCTCTCGCTCGGCCTGATCCAGCTGTTCGGCCCCCGCCTCGGCGCCGCCGAGACCCTCTTCGGATTCGACATCGGATGGGTCCACTTCGCCGACCTGCCGCGGAGCCACCCCGCGAACGCGGGATCCTGGGGCTATCGATTGACGGGCGGCCTGACCTACGAGAGTGTCTTCGGCGGCTTCGGTGTGCGGCCGCGCGTGGTGTGGACGCACGACGTCGACGGCACGAGCGCCGGGCCGGGAGCGGCGTTCATCGAGAGGCGCAAGTCGATCACCGGCGGCATCGAGCTCGATTACAACAAGCGCTGGACCGCGTCGCTGTCCTACACGGCATTCTTCGGCGGCACTCCGATCAACGTGCTCGCCGACCGCGACTTCATCCGCTTCAACCTGATCGTCTTCTATTAGGACCGGCGTGCGACTCGACTTCACGAGCTGGTTGGCTGTGCGGCTCGCGGCGCTGTGCGCCGCGCTCGCCACTTCGGCCGCGAGCGCCGAATCGCCCGCCGACCCCGCGCAGCGCCTGCGCGCGGAGCTCACTCCGGTCGGAGCCGAACGCGCGGGCAGCGCGAGCAGCGGCATTCCCGATTGGACCGGCGGCATCACCGCGCCGCCACCCGAATACGAGCCGGGCGCATCGCACGTCGATCCGTTCGCGGGCGACGAGCGATCGTTCACGATCGATGCGCAGAACTGGGAGCGTTACGCGAGCCAGCTCACGCCGGGACAGCAGGCACTGCTGCAGGCCCATCCCGGGAGCTGGTCGATGGCGATCTATCCGACGCGGCGTTCGGCGTCGTACCCGAGCTGGGTCTACGACGCGATCGCCGAGAACGCGGCGCGCGCGCGACTGATCAGCGAGGGCAAGGGCGGCGTCGAGGATGCGCGGATCAGCTCGCCGTTCCCGATCCCGCAGAGCGGCGTCGAGATCATCTGGAACCACAACCTGCGCTGGCGCGGCACCTACGTCAGACGCGGCAACGGCCTCGCGGCGGTCACGCGGCGCGGCAACTACCGCATCGTGCTCTCGCTGCAGGAGATCGGCTTGCCGTACGGGTCTCGCGACGAAACGCCGTTCAAGCGCAAGTATCCGAACGTCATGTTCGCCGCGAAGTCCAAGATCATCGAGCCGTCGCTGCTCGCGGGCAACGGCTCGCTCGCGATCGAGACCATCAACCAGACCGACGATCCGCGAAAGGTCTGGACCTACAACCAGGCGCTCCGCCGCGTCGTGCGGGCGCCCTTCGTCGCCTACGATTTCCCTTCGCCGGATACCGACAACCTCAGGACCACCGACGACATCGAGCTGTTTCTCGGCCCGCCGGACCGCTTCGACTGGAAGATCCTCGGCAAGCGCGAGATCTACATCCCGTACAACGCCTATCGGTTGAACAGCCACTCGCTCGCGCCCGAGGAGATCCTGCTCGATCACCACATCGACCCGGATCTCGCGCGATACGAGCTGCACCGCGTATGGGTGGTCGAGGGCCGGCTCAAGCCGGGCGCGAAGCACGTCTACTCGCGCCGCGTGTTCTACGTCGACGAGGACAGCTGGCAGATCGCCGCCGCGGATCTCTACGACTTGAGCGGCCGGCTCTGGCGCGCCGCCGAAGCGCACGCGATCAACTTCTACGAGGTGCCCGTACACTGGAGCACGCTCGAGGTGTACTACGACCTGATCGCACGGCGCTACCTCGTTTCGGGGCTCGACAACTCGTTCACGCCGCCGCAGTTCGGCGAGACCGCCGACCCGCGCGCGTTCAGCCCCAACGCGCTCGGCTACTACATCCGCTGAGCATCGCACCGCGCCTGGGTCCCGCCCAAGGCGCGCGGGTTAGCTCGGATCCGGAGCAGGCGTGTCGGGGCCGCTCGGCGGCAGCTCGGGCTGCGCGATCAGCGCCGCATCCACGCTTCCGCTCAGCGAGTCGAGGAACGCGGCGATCCGTCTCACCTGCGTGTCGTCGATCGGAATGCCGAGCTGATACTCGGCCATGATCCGGATCATCGCCTCGAGATCCGGCACCGACCCATCGTGGAGATAGGGCGCAGTGCGCGCGACGTTTCGCAGCGAGGGCACCTTGAACAGCTGCCGATCGGCCTCGTCTCCGCTGATCGCGGCGCGGCCCGGATCGTCGGTCGGGTAGGGCTTGATGACGCCGAGCTTCTGGTACATGCCGCCTCCGATCGCCGCACCCTGGTGGCACGCGATGCAGCCCGCCGAGAAGAACGCGTCGAGGCCCGCGAGCTGCTCGTCGTTGAGCGCGCCGTCATCGCCCGCGATGAACGCATCGAACGGAGCCGGCGTCAGCAGCCTGCGCTCGAACGCGCCGATCGCGCGCGCGAGGTTGTCGTACGTGATCGGATCACCGTCCTCGGGAAACGCTGCGCGAAACAGCGGCGCGTAGCCTGGGATCGAGCGGAGCGTCTCGACCACGGCCTGTTCCGAGGGCATCGCCATCTCGACCGGATTGAGGATCGGAGCCTTCGCCTGCTCTTCGACGTTCGCCGCGCGCCCATCCCAGAACTGCACGAAGTGCAGCGCCGCGTTGTAGACGCTCGGCGAGTTCCGCGCGCCGCGCTGGCCACGGTGGCCGCTCGAGGTCGGCTCCCCATCGACGCCCGCGCGGTCGAGGAGGTGACAGCTGTTGCAGGAGAGGTCGTGATTCTTCGACAGCCGCACGTCGTAATAGAGCATGCGGCCGAGAGCGAGCTTCTCGGGCGTCACGGCGTTATCGGGGTTCGTGGCCTCCGCTGGCAGAACGCCGAACACCGCGGCGGCGCGCGCGCGCAGTGCGGCGCGATCGGGCGCGCGCAGCGCCGCGTCATCCGCGATCTCGGAGGCCTCGCGAGCGGGCTCGGATGCCTCGCGTGCCGCGTCGGGCTGCTGCGCGCGGGCCGCGGATGCCTCGGGTCCAGCCGGCGGCGATTGGGCGAGCGGCGCGCTGCGCTCCTCGCCGCCGCAACCCACCCACAGCGCCGCGATCAGAACGCGCAGCGCGCATTCGATCGGACGCGCCGCGCGCGGCGCGGCATGCAATTCGCCTGATCGGATCATCTCCGTTCCTCCAGTTGCCACCGCACCTCGATTGGAATCTACGCGGCGGTTGTCAGGGCCCGTGCGCGTGCTCGGCGCGCGCGTGCTCCGCATGACCTCCGCCGTGCGGATGCTGCCAGAGCGCGGCCGCTGCGACCGTCCAGATCCCAAAGCCAACGAGCAGCGCTCCCGCCGCTCGGCGCGTGCGCGCGCGCCTTGAAAATCCGAGCAATGCGCTCGAGAGCGCTCCTCCAGCGAGCATGGCAGGTAGTGTTCCGATTCCGAAGCACGCCATCCAGAGCCCGCCCTGGAGCGCGCCTCCCGCTGCCGCTGCGCCCGCGAGCGCCGCGTAGACGAGGCCGCATGGCAGCCACCCCCAGACGGCCCCGAGCGCGAGCCACTTCCAACACCGGTCGGGCGCGCCCACGCTGCGCGCGAGCGGCGCGATGCGCCGCCAGGCTGTCGATCCGAGCCGCTCGAGCTGCGCCATGCCCATCCACCAACTCGAGAGGTAGAGGCCCGCTGCGATCAGGAAGAGCCCCGCGAGCACGCGCAGCGCGAGCGCACCCGACTGGCCCAGCAGCGAGAACAGCGACACACCGAATTGTCCCGCGAGCGCGCCCGCGAACGCGTAGCTCGTGATGCGACCCGCGTTGTAGAGCAGCTGCGCGCGTCCCCGCGCTGCGGCCGCGCGTGCGAGGCTCGCGGAGATCCCGCCGCACATGCCGATGCAGTGCACGCCTCCGAGCGCGCCGAGCAGCACAGCGGCCAGCAGCGAGAAATCGGCCGACGGACTCACGCCGATCCTTCCTCGGCGCGGCCGCGAGCCTCGCGCGTGACCTCGTCGGCATCGAGCAGGATGCTGTGCGCAGCCTGCTCGAGATCCTCGAATTGGTCGTGGTCGACGGCCCAGATGAATGCCCAAGCGGCCAGCGCGAGCAGCGCGAGCCCGACCGCGATCAGCACGAACAGGATGCTCATGGGTCGAGCCTCATCTCACGCAGGCGCAGCGAATTGCCGACGACCAGCAATGAGCTCAGCGACATCCCGATCGCGGCCGCGTACGGCGCCACCAGCCCCATCCCGGCAAGCGGGAGGATCGCCAGGTTGTACAGCAATGCCCAGGCGAGATTCTCGCGGATCACGCGATGGGTTCGGCGCGACCAGCCGACCGCGCGCGCGAGCGCGCCGAGATCGCCCCCGAGCAGCACGCAATCCGCGCGAGCGCGCGCGAGATCACTGCCGCCACCCATCGCGACCGAGATCTGCGCCGCCGCGAGCACGGGCGCGTCGTTCACGCCATCCCCTGCCGCCGCGACGACCGCTCCGCGCGCTTGCAGGTCGCGAACGTAGGCAAGCTTCTGCGCGGCGCTCACCCCGCTTCGTGCGTATGCGATGCCGAGCCGCTGTGCGACGCGAGACGCGCCCGGCGATGGATCGCCTGAGAGCAGGTGCGTGCGGATACCGCGCTCGCGGAGCTGCGCGATCAGTCGCGGCGCAGCGGGCCGAAGCTCGTCGCGCAGGCCGAACCACGCCACGGGGCCGTGCTCGCCGACGAGCAGCACCGCGACGTCCGCTTCCTCGAACGGCGGCACGCGCGAACCCGGGGCCAGCGCGAGCGCCCAGTCGACGCGCCCGAGGCGATAGCGCACGCCCGCGATCACACCCTCGACGCCGAGGCCCGTGCGCGTCGCGGCATCCGAGCAGGTGCGACGCGACACCGCCCGTCGCGGCCGCACGAACCGCTCGCGCGGCCCGCCGAATGCGAAGAACGCCCGCGCGATCGGATGTGACGAATGCTCCTCGAGCGCGCGCGCGATCTCGAGACACTCGGATTCGCGCGCGGCCGCAAGCGGGCGGATCGCGACCAGCTCGATCTCTCCGCGCGTCAGCGTGCCGGTCTTGTCGAAGACGAAATCCGTCACGCGCGCGAGCCCCTCGACGACGTGGCCGCGCGTGACCAGCAGCCCCGCTCGCGCGAGCGCGGCCGTCGCGGCGGCAAGCGCGGCCGGCGTCGCGAGCGACAACGCGCACGGACAAGTCGAGACGAGCAGCGCCAACGCGATCTCGAAGGCCCGATCGGGCTGGACGCGCCACCAGTAGCACGTCACCGCCGCCGCGAGCGCGAGCACGGTGGCGACGAACCAGCGCCCGACGCGGTCGGCGGCGCGGACCGTGGCAGGGCGGTCCGCGAGCGCGCGATCGAGCAGCGCCACGATCCACGACAGCGTGCTCTCGGCGCCGCTGCGCTGCACCTCGATCACGAGCGGGCTCTCGACGTTCTGGCTCCCTCCGATCACGCGATCACCCGGGAAGCGCGCGTGCGGAAACGGCTCGCCGGTCAGCAGTACCTCGTCGACGGAGCTCTGGCCCTCGACGATCACGCCGTCGGCGGGAATCGCCTCGCCTTCGCGCACGCGCACCCGATCGCCCGGCGCGAGCTGCCGCGTCGCGACGATCTCCTCGCCGAGTGCGCCGACGCGGCGCGCCGTGCGCGGCGCTCCGTTCAACAGGCGGCGCGCGAGCTCGTCGGAGCGGCGGCGCATCTCCGTCTCGAGGTGGCGGCCGAGCAGCAGGAAGAACGCGAACATGCAGACGGAATCGAAGTAGACGCCTCCCGCTCCGCGCAGCACAGACCATGCGCTCGCGAGGTACGCGCCGCCGATCGCGAGCGCCACCGGCACGTCCATTCCGAGCTGCCGGTTGCGCAGATCGCGAAGCGCGCTCGCGAAGAAAGGGCTCGCCGCGTAGCAGACGACCGGCGTGGTGACGACCAGGCTGACCCATCGCAGCAGCGCGCGCTGCGGCTCGTCGATCCCCTGCAGCGCGCCCGCATAGAGGGCGATGGCGTACATCATCACCTGCATCATGCCGAGCCCGGCCACGCCGAGCCTGCGCAGCGAGCGATGCCGCTCCGCGCGCACGCGCTGCTCGTCACGGTCGGGCTCGTACGGGCGCGCGACGTAGCCGACCTGGGCGACGTCGTCGAGCAGCTCGCTCAGCCGCACGACGCGCGGATCCCAGCTGAGCTGGGCGCGCTGACTCGTCAGGTGGACGGCGACGTCGAGCACGCCGGGCCGCCGCCGGAGCCGCCTTTCGATCAGCCACGCGCACGCCGCACAGCGCGCCCCTGCAATCGAAAGCGTCGCCGTGCAGGTTCCGTCCGGCTCGCGGCGCGCGAATCCGCGTGCGATCTCCTCGTCGTCGAATGCGCGCAGCTCTTCCGCCGAGCTCGCGACGAGCTGCTCGGGATTGACGGCGCGCCCCGTGCGATGGCGGTAGTAGTCGGCGAGCCCCTGATCGACGATCGCGGTCGCCACCGCGAGACAGCCCGGACAGCACATCGGCCGCGCCACGCCGTCGATGGCGAGCGAGAGCGCAGCCCCGGCCGGCAGCGCCGATCCGCAGTGGAAGCACGCCGCCGGCGCGCACGCGAGCGCAGCCGCGGCGCTCATCCGCTGGCACCGAGCCGCAGCGGTCGAGCAGACGGCAGCCGGAGACTCGCCGACAGACGCCAACCGGATGGGTGTGCGATCTCGGGGTGCGAGGTCTCGGGGCCGGGCGGTGGATCGACCGCGGGAGCGAGCTGCGCGTACCAGCTTCCCGCGAGCCGCGCGTTCACGTTTCCGTAGAACGAGCCGGAATCCGAGCGCCGCAGCGACACGGAGAGATCGCCGGACTCGCGCGTGGGATGCTCGAGCCGCAGCATCAGCTCGCGCAGGTGTGCGGTGCCCTCGCCCTCGAGATCGATGCGAACCTCGCCCGTGAGCTCGTCGATCCGCAGCTCGGCGCGAATCGCGCGCCGCGCGGCGTTCGCCTCCAGCGCGAGACGCCAGTTGATCCGCTCGCCTTCCGCGTACCAGTGCTCGCTCACGAGCGAATCGCGCTGCGAGAACGCGATCTGCAGCGTCAGCATGCCGGCTGCGAAGCTCGTGCCCAGCAGCGCCACCATGAACCACGGCCAGAAGTATCGATACCAGGGCAACCCGGCCGGCTCGTCACTCATCGGCGTCGAGTCCGGAGCCGAGCGCTCCCTCCGCAGGGCCGAGAAATCGACTCAGCTTGGTGACGCGGTAGCGAGGCTCGTCGAGACACTCCACGCTGAAGCGCACGTCCGAGCTCGCTGTAGTGCTCACACCGGGGGCCGCAATCAGGCTCACCGGGAGGGAGACCTGGCTCTCCCCTGCGATCTCGACGCGCGCCTGTCCCGCGTACTGCAGCGGCAGCTCCGCCGAGGTGCGGATCGCGTAGCGCCGTGCATGCTGCTCGCGATTCATGATCAACAGCGTGTAGGTGTTCTCCACCGCGCCATCCCAGCTCGCGCGATAGAGGCGTCCGCGATCGCGCACGACGTCGAGCCCGAGCGGTACGCGCGTAGCGAGCTGGTAGCCGAGCACGCCGACCATTGCGAGCAGCGCCGCCGCGGAGCCCACCAGCCGAAAGCGCGCGATGCGCCTCGGAAGACCCCGGTCCTGGTTCTCCGAGCTGAATCGGATCAGGTTCGGCGCGTAACCCAGCTTCGCCATCACGCCGTTGCATACGTCGACGCAGGCCGCGCAATCGATGCATTCGTACTGCAAGCCGTTGCGGATGTCGATCCCGGTTGGACATGCCCTCACGCACAGGCCGCAGTCGACGCACGCACCGAGGCCCTGCGCGGCGGGATCGACGCGTCGGGAGCGCTTTCCGCGAGGCTCTCCACGACGCGCGTCGTAGCTCACGATCAGCGTGTCGCGGTCGAACGTCGCGCTCTGGAATCGCGCATAGGGGCACATGTGGAGGCAGACCTGCTCCCGCAGCACGCCCGAGAAGAGCAGGCTCGCGCCCGCGAGGAACAGGATCGTGAACAGCTCCCAGGTCCCGAGCTGCCATTCGGCGATCTCGCGCAGCAGCACCTCGATCGGTGTGAAATAGCCCGCGAACGTGATCGAAATCGAGAGCGCGAGCAGCGTCCAGAGCAGGTACTTGAGGCTCTTGCGGCCGAGCTTGGCGCGATTCCAGGGCGATCGGTCGAGCTTGATGCGTTGGCTTCGCTCGCCCTCGATCTTGCGCTCGATCCACACGTAGCAAAGCGTCCAGACCGTCTGCGGGCACGCGAAGCCGCACCAGAGCCTTCCCGCCGCGACCGTGAACACGAACAGCGTGAACGCCGCGATCACGAGCAGGAACGCGAGCAGCACGAAATCCTGCGGCCAGAACGTCGTGCCCCAGAGCATGAACTTGCGCTCGGGAAGATCGAACCAGATCGCCTGTCGCCCCTCCCAGCGCAGCCACGGCCCGATGTAGAAGACCGCGACGAGCGCGCTCAGCGCGATCCGCCGCAGGCGCTGGAATCGGCCTTCGACCCACAGAGAGTGGATCTTGCGCCAGCGCTCGTAGAGCGACACGAGCTGGGGTTCCTCGCGCGCATCGAACGGCATGCTCGCGTCGGGGGAGGTTCGAAGCGACGGATCGGTAGCCCCCACCGCCGATCCCTTCACTTCCCCGCGCCGGGCGCATGCGAGAGGCTGTAGACGTAGAGCGCGAGCAGGTGGATCTTCTCGGGCTCGAGGAAGTCGGCATGCGCGGGCATCCGGCTCGTCTTGCCGTTGCGGATGCGATCTTCGATGTCGGATTGCCGACCGCCGTGCAGCCAGATGTCATCGGTGAGGTTCGGCGCGCCCAGCGACTGGTTGCCGGAGCCATCCGCGCCGTGGCACACCGCGCAGATCCGCGCGA
>DASPGF010000104.1:0-2857 GCA_035620755.1 Myxococcota bacterium | reverse complement strand
GCCGCCCGGGCAGCCCGCGTTCGATCGAGGGATCCGCCGCTGGCCGGGGCCCAGTTGGCGCGGTGCTCGCGCAGCGCGGGCAGCCCGCGTTCGATCGAGGGATCCGCCGCTGGCCGGGGCCCAGTTGGCGCGGTGCTCGCGCAGCGCGGGCAGCCCGCGTTCGATCGAGGGATCCGCCGCTGGCCGGGACCCAGTTGGCGCGGTGCTCGTGCTCGAAGTCGATGGAAAGCTTGAAGAATTCGAGTCCCGTCGAACCTGCGGCGCGATCGCGGAGCCCGCTCGACCGCCTGCCGCGGCTTCAGATCGCGCTGCCGTTCGCCGATTTTCCCTGCGGGCACGAGCGCCTGCGCGGGAAGGCGCGGCCTCGGTCGACAAGCTCGGCTCCGCAGACGAGACTTCGCGCGGCCGGCTCGGCGAGCAAGGGGAAGCGATCGGCGATGATCACCGGCTGCAACACCAACATCCTCTACCGCGGCAGGCAGTTCCACGTGCAGACCGAGGACAGCGGGCGCGCGAATCCGCATATCATCAGCCACGTGTATCACGGCGGAACCATCATCGCGACCGAGAAGAGCGAGTACGGCGACCGCATCGGCTCGACGGAGCTCGACGTCCACGTGCGCGCGAAGATCGAGCTGCAGCACTCGGCGATGCTCAAGCGCCTCACGAGCGGCGAGCTCGACGCCGTGATCGACGAGCGCATCGGCGGCGCGAGCCGCGCGCCGAAGTCGCAGCCGGGCGCCGCGCCGAAGCCGCCCCCGAGCGCGACTGCGAAGTCGCAGCCGACGACCGCCGCGAAGTCGGCGCCGCGCCTCGCCGTGGAGCCTGCGGCGCCGGTCGCGAGCAGCCCCGGGGACACGCTCGGCTCGATCACGCCCGGCGCGGACACGCACCCTTCGCTGCAGGACGGGCAGTCCGGGCCCGACACCAAGCCGATGCTCGAGAAGACTTCCGCTGCCGCGTTCGGCGACGGCCTCGATTCCGACAAGCCGCTCGACGAGGTGATCCTCGAGTTCCTCGTCGACAAGGCGCGGGGGCGCGCCGCCAAGCAAGGCCAGACCGCGACGCGGCAGCCGCGCCGAAAAGAGTGAGCTTGCTGCGCCTGGGCTCGCGCGCCGGCGGCGCCGCGCTCGATGCGCCGCGCGGCGACGGCGCGGTCCGGATGTACCACGTCTCGAAGTCGTATCTCGCGGGCAGCTTCGCGCTGCGCGACGTGAGCCTCGAGCTCGCGAAGGGCGAGTTCGCGTTCCTCACCGGCCCGAGCGGCGCGGGCAAGAGCAGCCTGCTCAAGCTGATCTTCGGAGCCGAGCGGCCGAGCGAGGGCCAGGTCGTGGTGCTCGGTCGAAACATCGCGCGGCTCGGCGAAACCGCGCTGCCCGCGCTGCGGCGCCGCATCGGCGTGGTGTTCCAGGATTTCAAGCTCCTGCCGCGGCGCAGCGTCGAGGAGAACGTCGCGCTGGCGCTCCAGGTGACCGGCACGCCGCCCAAGCAGATCCGCGCGCGCGTATTCGCGGTGCTCAAGCAGCTCGGGCTCCAGCATCGGCGCTACCACCATCCGCTCTCGCTGTCCGGCGGCGAGCAGCAGCGCGTCGCGATCGCGCGCGCGCTCGTCAACGAGCCCGAGATCCTGCTCGCCGACGAGCCCACCGGAAACCTCGACCCCGATCTCACGCTCGAGATCATGGACCTGATCGCGAGCGCCGCGCTGCGCGGCACCACCGTCGTGGTCGCGACCCACGAGCTCGAGATCGTGCGGCGCTACGGCCAGCGTACGGTGCGGCTCGAGGGTGGGCGGATCGTCGAGCACAGCCAGCCGCGGCGGGCGCGCACGTGATGCGCGCCGCGCACAAGGGCGCCTATTTCGCGCGCACGGCGCTGCGCGGAATGCGCGCGAGCTGGGTCACGAGCGCGATCGCGATCGCGACGATCGGCGTGACGCTCGTGCTCGTGGGCGCGTTCGGCCTGCTGCTGCGCAACATGGAGGAGCTGCTCGAGCGGTTCGGGAGCGAGCTGCGCCTGACCGCCTACCTCGAGCCCGGCCTCTCCGACGACGCGCGGCGCGAGCTCGAAGCGCGGGTGCGCGCGCTCGCGGGCGTCGCCGCGGTCGAGTCGATCTCGCCCGAGGCGGCGCTCGAGCGCTTCCGCGCGTCGCTCGGCGGCGGCTCCGCGCTGCTCGAGGGGCTCGACGTCAACCCGCTGCCCGCTTCGCTCGAGATCTCGCTGAGCGCCGACCGGCGCTCCGCGGAAGGGCTGCAGGCGGTCGAGGCTGCGCTCGAGGATCTCGCAGGGGTCGAGAGCCTGAGCTCGGGCAGCGACTGGGTCGAGGGATACCTGCGCGCGATCGCGCTGCTGCGCGCGGCCGGCTGGGGGCTCGGGGTCGTGCTCGCGCTCGCGACGCTGTTGATCGTCGCGAACACGATCCGGCTCGGTGTCTACGCGCGCCGCGACGAGCTCCAGATCCTCTCGCTCGTCGGAGCGAGCCGCGCGTTCGTGCGCGCGCCATTCCTGCTCGAAGGGGTGCTCCAGGGCGCGGCGGGCGCCGCAATCGCACTCGGCCTGCTCTTCGCGCTGTTTCGCGTCGCGCTGCCCGGCCTCGAGATCGGGCTCGAGCTGCTCGTCGGCGCCGCTCCGCGCTTCTTCTCGGCGCGCGAGTCGCTCGTTCTCGTCGCGGGAGGCGCGAGCCTCGGCCTGTTCGGCTCGGCGGCCGCGCTCAGCGGCGGGTGGCGATCGTGAGCGCGCGGATCGCGCTCGCATGCGCTGTGCGCGCGCGGATCGCGATCGCGCGGTTGGCGCCCACGTCCGGCGCGCTCGCGCGGGGCGCGTTCGCGCGGATCGCGGCCGCGATGGCGTGCGCGCT
>DASPGF010000103.1:0-3651 GCA_035620755.1 Myxococcota bacterium | reverse complement strand
TGCGCGCGCGCTCGAGCGCCTCGTGCGGCGAGTCGGTCACGACGGGCTCGCCCTCGTGGTGCACGATCCACGCGCCATCCTCGCGCCGCGTGATTTCGACGACCGCGCGCGCCTTCACCACGCCAATCGCCGCGCCGATCGCGTTCGCGACCGCGCTGCCCTCCGGGACGATCGTCGCGACGCCCAGGCGCGCACCGACCTCCGGATAGAAGATCGCCGCGGGGCCTCCGACCGCGACCACGGGCAGCTTCGATTGCAGCGCGACGCGCAGATCGCCGAGCTCACCCGTACCGCTCGTCACCGCGGCAACGAGCGGCGCCGCGACCTCGAAGCGCTGCCCCGCGAGCTTCTCGAGCAGCAGGTGCGCGCTCTTCGAGACGACGGCCTCGACCACGCGCTGCGCGAGAGCGCGCGCTTCAGCCTCCGCGCTGCGCTCGTCGATCGAGATGAGGCCGCTCGCGCGCCCGACGAGCAGGCACTCGAGCAGCGCGGCCTCGCGCGACCACTGCGACTGCAGCTCGAGCACGTGAGCGGCATCGCTCGGCGTGAAGCCAACGACCTGCACGAGGCCGCGATCGACGAGCCGCGCGAGCGAGGCGCGGTCGGAGGCGCGCACGACGAGATCGGAGTACGGCCGCGGCTCCTCGCCGACGGCGCGCAGCAGCGAGCGATCGGCCGTCGAGAGATCGCGGAACACCGTATCGTCGGGCGCACCTTCCGCGCGCACCAGGTAGCGGCTCGCGCGGCGCATGCCCATGCCGGCCTGCAGGCTCGAGCGCAGGCGCTCGAGCAGCGCGGGCCAGCGCGCACCCATCAGCGAGATGGGCACCACGCGGTTCGCGCGCACGTGCACGCGACCTTCGAAATCGATCTCGACCTCGCTGTCTCCGCCGAGGCCGACCGTCTGCATGTCGATCGCGCGCACGAGCGTGCGATAGCCGCCGACCACCGAGCCCTTCTCGCACAGGCTCGGCCAGCCGCGCTTGACGATCGCGACGTCGGTGGTGGTGCCGCCGATGTCCGAGACGACGAAATCCGAGAGGCCCGAGAGGAAGCGCGCTCCGATCACGCTCGCAGCGGGCCCCGAGAGGATGGTCTCGATCGGACGCTGCACGACGGCCTCCGCGGTTGCGATCGAGCCATCGCCCTTGACGATCATCAGCGGTGCGGCGATCTGCTCGCGGTCGAGCGACGAGCGCACCGCGCCCGCGAGATCGACGATCAGCGACACGATGCGCGCGTTGAGCGCGGCCGTGAGCGCGCGCCGCGGTCCGTCCAGATCATCGGAGAGATCGCACGATGCGGTGACCGGGCAGCGCGCAACTTCTTCGATGAGCTGCCGCGCGCGCTGCTCGTGGCTCGGGTTGCGCACCGCGAAGTGGCCCGCGACCGCAACCGCGCCGACCTCGCCGCGCAGCGATTCGAGCGCGCGCCGGAGCGCCGCCTCGTCGAGCGCCTCGCGCTCCTCGCCGTCGTGCGTGTGGCCGCCCGCGATGCGGACGATGCGGGCGCTCGGGATCGCCTTCGCGATGCCCGTGCGCTCGACCATCGCGTCCTTGAATCCGATCAGGAAGACTGCGATCGGCGAGCCGCGGCCTTCGACCAGCGCATTCGTCGCGAGCGTCGTCGAGAGCGACACGAGCGCGATCTGACGCCGGTCGAAGCCGCTGCCCACGTCGCCGAGGATGCGCGCGAGCGCCTGCGAGACGCCGATCGAGAGCTGCCCCCGCGTGGTGAGCGCCTTGGCGGACGCGACGACCTTGCGGTCGCGCATATCGACGATCACCGCGTCGGTGTAGGTGCCTCCCGTATCGATGCCGATGTTGAACTTCGCCATGCCGCACCGCGCGCCCAGCCGCGGGGTCGCGCGGGCCGGTCGAGGTTTCCAGGGTTGCCGGGTCGACTCGGGAGCGCCGAAGCCGCAGCGCTCGCCGCGAATGTCGCAGCCGGGGGGTGAATCGGTCGGCTGCGACTCTGCCACGACGCGCGAAAAGCGCCAGCGAGGCGCCGCGCGCCATTTGCGGAGGCGTGCGGCGAGCGAGCCGCTCACGCGGCGCCGCGGGGCCGTGCGGCAATCCGCCGCAATGGAGAGATTGTGCCGCAGGCGGGGCGGTTAGCTCGTGAAGTTGCGGATCGCGGCGCGGCCTCTCGCAGCCGCTCTGCGCCCATCGGATCTCGATGCCTCACGCTCGCGCGCCGCGCGCGAAGCAGGCCGCGTGGTGGATTCGCCGGGCAAAGGCTTCCTTTTGGCTTCCGTTCGCCCGGGGATCGCGGGTATGATGGGGCCGAGCCGTCGGACAACCGACGAATGGTCGTGCTCACGCCCGCCCTCGCTGAGGACCCTGGGCACAACCCCTGTTTTACCCCCGCGCGTAACTTCGCGCCGAAATTGGAGATCGTGAATGCAACGCTCGAACTTAGGGATGCGCATCCCGCTCGCCGTGAGCGTGGTTCTGTTCGCGGCAGCACCCGCGCTGGCCGGTGTCGTGCCGTCACCCACCGCGACCCCGACGGCGACGCCGACCGCAACCCCCACAGCAACACCGACAGCTACGCCGACGGAGACACCCACCGCCACTCCGACGGCGACGCCGACGGAATCGCCGACTGAGTCGCCGACGCCCACCGCGACGGCTACCCCCACCGCGACGCCGACTTCGACGCCCACGGCAACGCCGACGGAATCGCCGACCGAGTCGCCGACGCCCACCGCGACGCCGACTTCGACACCCACGGCAACGCCGACGGAATCGCCGACCGAGTCGCCGACGCCCACCGCAACGCCCACACCGACGGCGACGCCGACCTCGACGCCCACCGCGTCACCGACGGCTACGCCCACGGCAACGGCGACCCCGACGTCCACACCCACGGCCACGGCCGCGCCCACCGCAACGGCGACTTCGACCTCGACGCCCACGGCAACGCCGACGCCGAGCGCGACGCCCACCGCGGAGCCCGAGGCCGACTGCCGCTGCGTGCCGCACCGCGTGGTTCCGTCCGGAAACCTCGCTGCGCTGACGAGGCTGCAGGGCAGGAATCCGCGTGACTCGGTCACCAAGACGGTCGGCGTCGTCCTCAGGGCGCGAGAAGCCACGCGTGGCGCGTGCCGACCGGGCCGTAGCGACGACACCTTCTCGCTGCGCCTGCTGATGGTCGACGACGACGGCGATGTGATCCTCGACGAGACCCAAGAGAATCTCATCTGCGACCGCGCGATCGGCCAGCGGAAGTTCACGGCGCACTACGACGTCGAGAACTGCCGCAACTCGGTGGCCCCGACGGTCATTTCGAGAGGGACGGTGCGGGTCACGGCCACGACCGACGACGGTCAGCTGGTCGTGGATCGGACCCTGCTCTGCCAGCGCTGATCGGCGCTCGCTGAGCGACGCGCGAAACGCGGGAGGGCGGCTACTCGCCGCCCTCCCGCGGGATCAGGCCGCGATACGCACTCTTAGAAACGGAACTCCACGCCGCCGCCGATCGTGTAGAGATCGAGGCGGACGAGCGTTCCGACCGGAAGCATGTAGTTTCCGCCGACGCTCACGACCACGTTGCGGGTCGCGTAGAGATCGATTCCCGCACCGAAGCGAAACACGAAATCCTCGTCGTGGGCGGCCTGTTCGAGCGGCCCGAAGCCCGGAACCGTCG
>DASPGF010000102.1:0-3922 GCA_035620755.1 Myxococcota bacterium | reverse complement strand
GCAGCGGAGCATCGTACCCGAGCGGCCGAGCGCGGGGCAACCGGGTATGTTGGGAGCCGTGTCGCCTCGCGTGCGCTTCCTGCCGTCGAACCGGAGCGTGCGCGTCGCCTCCGGAACGACGCTGATCGATGCTGTGCAGCGCGCGTCGCTGCCGATCGCGAGCGCGTGCGGAGCGGACGGACTGTGTGCGCGCTGTGGGCTCGAGATCGTCGAGGGCGGCGAGACGCTCGAGCCCGAGTCCGAGGAGGAGCGCGCGGCCAAGCGTCGCAACCGCATCGATCCGAGCTTGCGGCTCGCCTGTCGCGTGCGCGTGACGGACGATCTCGTCGTGGCCGCGGCGTACTGGCCGGCGCGGTGAAGCGCGCGATCCTGCTCGTCGATCACGGCAGCCGGCGCGCCGAGGCGAACGAGCAGCTCGAAGCCGTCGCCGAGCAGCTGCGCGCGCGCGCGCCCGGAGACATCGTCGCGATCGCGCACCTCGAGCTCGCGCAGCCCGACATCGCGAGCGGGATCGACGCGTGCGTCGCGCTGGGTGCGACGCGGATCGTCGTGCACCCGTTCTTCCTCGGCCCGGGCCGCCACACCTCCGACGACATCCCCGCCGAGGTGGCGCGCGCGCACCGGCGCCATCCGAGCCTCGAGATTCGGATCAGCGAGCCGCTCGGAGGACACGCTGCGCTTCTCGACGCGATCCTCGACCGCGTGCGCGGCGCGGATCGCTGATCGGCGCGCATCGCTGCATGTCGCGCTATCCCGCCTCCACTTCGATGTGTGCGATCTGGTTCTGCTGCCTCGGCGGGCTCGGCATCTACTTCCCGTACTACAGCCTGTACCTGAACGAGAACGCGGGGCTCGACGCCGCCGAGGTCGGCGCGGTTTACGCCGTGATGCCGCTGGTGGGGCTGTTCGCGCAGCCGTTCTGGGGTCTGGTCGCCGACCGCACCGGCTCGCGATCGCGCGTGCTCGCCCTGCTCGCGCTCGGCACCGCGCTCGGCTACGCGGCGCTCTACCTCTCGACCGGCTTCGCGGCGCTGCTGCTCGGCACTGCGCTGCTCGCCTGCTTCTCGACCGCTCTGATCCCCGCCTGCGTCTCGACCACGCTCGCGCTCACGCGGGACGCCGACCGACACGCATTCGGGTTGACGCGAATCTGGGGCACGCTGGGATTCCTCGCGCTCGTGATCGTGTTTCCACCGCTGCTCCACGCGTGGCAGACGATGCGCGGCATCACGCCCGTGTCAGGCGGCCCGTCCGAGCCGGGCCTCGAGGTGATGTTCCTCGGCGCGGGGCTGATGCTGCTGATCGGCGGCGCGGTCGCGCAGCGCCTGCCGGAAGCCGGTGGCCTCGCGTTGCGCGCGGCGCGCGGCGACTGGCTGCAGCTGCTGCGGCAGGGGCCGTTCGTGCGCCTGCTCGGGCTCGCGCTGTTGGCGTATCTGTTCCTGCAGGGTCCGATGGGCCTGTTCCCGCTGCTCGTGCGCGCGCACGGCGGAAGCCTCGACTGGGTGAGCTGGATGTGGATCCCGATGCTGCTCGCCGAGATTCCGGTGATCGCGCTGCTCGGGGAGACGGTCGCGCGCATCGGCGCGCGCGGCCTGCTCGCGGTCGGCGTGATCGCGGGCGGCCTGCGTTGGCTCGTGTGCGGCCTCAGCGACGATCTCGCGTGGATCCTCGCCGCGCAGCTGCTGCACGGCGTGACGGTCGCAGGGCTGCTGCTCGGCGCGCCGCTCTACGCTGATCTCGTGGTTCCCGAGCAGCTGCGATCGACGGGCCAGGCGATGCTCGCGATGGTCGGCGTCAGCGTCGGCGGCATCGCATCCTATCTCGGCGCGGGCTTGCTGCTCGACCGGCTCGGCGCGGACGCGCCGTTCCTCGCGGGCGGCGTCGGCGCGCTGCTGCTCGGCGCCGCGGTCCCGCTGCTCGTTCCGCGCGCCGCGCGCTGCCCGCGCAGCTCCGCACTCGACTGAGAGGTCCGCCGCTGGCGGGGACCCAGTTCACCGGGTCAAACACAGTCAACGACTTCCCTTGCGCGCGCTCTGGCGGATGTAGCGTCGACTCATCGGAGAGTGATCGTCCTTGGGCACGATGCACTCGATGATCGCGAAGCTCGGCTTCGCGTGCGCCTTGCGCAGCGCGCTCCGAAGCTCGCCGGCCGTGGTCGCGCGGTAGCCCGCGCCGCCCCATTCCTGCGCGAGCTTCGCATAGGGCCACGCGGGCAGATCCAGCAGCTCCTGCCGCGGCGTCACGGGACGGAAGATGCCCCAGCCCGCGTTGTTGACGAGGATCACGATCGGCGAGAGCCCGAGCCGTGGCGCGTGCGAGATCTCGCAGCCGGTCATCTGGAAGCCGCCGTCACCGCAGAGCACGAGCGGCCGGCGCCCGGTTCCGATCTGCACGCCGAGCGCCGCGGGAATCGCGAAACCCATCGACGCATAGTATCCCTGCGCGTAGTACACGCCCTCGTCGCTCGGGCAGACCTCGAGGCCGCCGAACAACATGTCTCCGGATTCGGCGAACACGTCGTAGCCGTGGCATTCGGCGAGGAAGTCGTTCACCTCGACGAGCATGTCGTTGATCGAGAGCTTCTTCTTCGCGCTGCGATCGCCGCGCTTGAGGTTGTCGTGATACGCGATCTTCTCGCGGAGCTTCGGCAGGCGTTGCGCGACGAGCTTCCCGACGAAGTCCTTCAACGTCACGTCGGTGTAGGTGTGGTACGACACGTTGACGCGATTCGAGGTCGCCCAGACGGAGCGGTGGCGATCGATCTGCGGCGCGCTCGCGCCGAGATTCAGGTCCGTGAGCTGCGTGCCGAGCGCGAGCACGAGGTCGGCAGCGTCGACGCGCTCGTTGATCGCGGGCGCGCTGAAGGTTCCGACGTGGATTCCCATGTGCTGCGGGTGGCGCATCGGGAACACGCCCTTGGCGTCGATCGTCGTCACCACGGGAGCGCCGAGCTTCTCGGCGAGATCGACGAACGCGCCCTCGGCGCGATCGCGGTAGAGCTCCAAGCCGCCGATCAGGATCGGCCGCTTCGCAGCCTGGATGCGCTCTGCGACGTCCGCGACCGCTTCCTCGAGCTTGCGCGCGTCGGACTTCGGCTCCGGGAAGCGGCCGCTCCACTCGGCGATGTGCTTCGGCACCGGGATCGGCATGTCGACGAGGTCGCGATGGATCTCGAGGTAGCCAGGCCGGCTCTCGGTGCAGATCTGCGCGACGAGGTCGTGGATCTCCTCCGCGGCGCGCTCCGCGTGCTCGAGGATCTTCGCCGAGCAGGTGACCTCCGCGAAGATTCGGCACTGTGCCTCGATGTCCTTCACTTGATGGTGGATGGCCGCGATGCTCGACTCGACTGCACCCGGGCCGCCCGAGACGACGAGCAGCGGAATCTGCTCCGCGTACGCGCCCGCGATCGGGTTCACGACGTTGTGTCCGCCCGCGCCGTAGGTGACGCAGACCACGCCGAGCTTGCGCGTGCTGCGCGCGTAGCCGTCCGCCGCGAAGCCGACCGCGGGCTCGTGCGAGAGCGTCACGATGCGCAGATCGCGCGAGCGGCCGAAGCGGTGGAACAGCCCGAGCACGAGGTCGCCGGGCAGACCGAAGATGTGACTCACACCCGCGCGGCGCAGGTAGGCGACCAGGAAGTCGCCGAGCCGCATGCGCGAGCGCATCCCCGAGCGCTTCTTCGCTTTCGACGCCGTCATCGTTCGCGCGAGAACACTAGCACGGCGGCCGAGCCGACGGCTCCGCTCGAGCTGCTAGCATGCGTCGATCCAACGCGGGAGGCGTGATCATCGCAACGGATTCGAGCGCGCGGCGCCGCGAGCCTTCGACCGGCCAGATCTTCATGATCCTGGTTGCGATCGCTTGCGGTTTCGCGGGCGCGGCCGGCGCGATCCTGTTTCGCTGGATGATCCGCCTCTCCCAA
>DASPGF010000101.1:0-2185 GCA_035620755.1 Myxococcota bacterium | reverse complement strand
AGCTGTTCGCGCTGCTCGAGGCGCGCACGCCCCTCGGTCTCGAGCTCGACCGCGAGGGCTTCCTGCTGTTCTTCGACGAGCGCTGCGAGGCGCTCCTCGCGCCTGCGATCGGCGGTGCGGGCGGAGGCGTCGCGCTGCTCTCGGTCGCCGAGGCGCGCGCGCGGAGCTTCGACGCCGTGTTCGTCGCCGGCATGAGCCGCGACGTATTCCCGCGCGCGATCGGCGAGGACCCGCTGCTCCCCGACGAGCTGCGCAGGGCGCTGCGCGGCGCGCTTCCCGACCTGCCCGTCAAGCGGGAGGGCTACGACGAGGAGCGCTTCGTGTTCGCGCAGCTGCTGTCGTCGAGCCCCGAGGTCGCGCTCTCCTACCCGTCGGTGGACGACGAGGGACGCCGCTGCCCGGCATCTCCGCTCCTCGAGCGCGTGCGCGCGCGCTCGTGCGAAGATCTCCCGGGCTTCTGGCAGCCCGCGGCGCGCGGCGCGGCCGCTGCGCTGCGCCCCGCCTTCGAGCACGCGCAGCTCGCGGGGCTCGTCGGGTCGCGCGAGCAGTTCGCGCGCGCTCTGCGAATCGCAATCGCGGAGCGAGTCGAGAGCGAGCCGCTCGAGCCCGAGCCGCAGCCGTGCGCGCGGCCCTCGCGCGGCGCCGATGCACTTGCGGCGGCGAGGATCGCCGTGCTCGACGAGCTCGATCCGCGCGATCGGCGCCGCTTCGCGCTCGGGCCGTACTTCGGCTTCGCCGGTGCGGTCACCGACCCGGCCGATCCGCGCCGCGCGCCGCTCTACGTGACGCAGCTCGAGCGCATCGCGCAGTGCGCGTGGCAGAGCTTTCTCCTCGATCTGCTGCGCGTCGAGCCCGCACCCGACGCGCTCGCCGAGCTGCCCGCGCTCGACGCGCAGCTCGTGGGGCGATGTGCGCACGAGGTGTTGCAGCAGATCGTCTCGGACGCGATGCCCGGTGCGGATCGTGCGCTGGCCGAGGTCGCCGCGCGCGAGCCGGTCGCGATCGCGTGGCCGGCCGAGGATTGCTTGCGCGCGCTGCTCGACGAGAGAGCGCGCGCGCTGCTGCGCGAACAGGCGATCGCGCTGCGCGGCTTCGAGCGCGCGCTCGCGGATCGCGCGCGCGCGTGCGTCGAGCGCGCGCGCGAGCTCGGCTGGCCCGACGGCGCGCAGGGCGGCGGTGCGCTCGGCGCGGAAGTCGAGGGGATCGCGCGCGTGCGCGATCGCTGCGGGTCCGAGCGCGAGATCCACTTCCGCGCCGATCGCGTCGACCGCAGCGGCGACGGACTCGCGCTCGTCGACTACAAGACGGGCGCTGCGCTCGCGGATCAGAAGAGCGCCGAGAAGCGGAGCTCGCGGCTGCGCGAGCGGATCGCCGACGGAAGCGCACTGCAGGCGGCGGCCTACGCGATCGGCGGCTCGCAGCTGCGCGGCGGCCTCGCCGCGCGCGGCCGCTACCTCTACCTGGGGGTCGATACGCCGACGCACGCGCGCGTCGCCGAGGTCGAGTCCGACGACCGCGACTGCTCCGACGCGTTCGCGCGGGCCGTCCAGACCGCACTCGACGCCTGGGATGGCGGCAGCTTCACGCCGCGACTCGTCGAGCCGTCGGGCGTTCGCGAGCCGCGGATCTGTCGTCGCTGCCCGGTCAAGGAAGCCTGCCTGCGCGGCGACTCGGGGGCGAGGCAGCGCATCGAGCGCTGGGTCGCCGCGGCGCGCGCGGAGCCGGGCGCCGCGCGCTGCGCGTCGGAGAGCGCGGCGATCGGGCTGTGGGATCTCGGAGTCAAGCGGACATGAGCGCGCACGACCTCGAAGCGCGCTGCGCTCTGCGCGAGGAAGACGCCCGCGCGCGCGAGCTCGCGCAGCGGGAGTTCGACAAGCCGGTCGTGCTCGTGGCCGGCGCGGGGACGGGCAAGACCACGGCGCTCGTCGCGCGCGTGATCGCGTGGAGCCTCGGCCCCGGCTGGCAGCGCGCCGCGGCGTCGGCACGTTCGGCGCGCGACGAGCGCGGCGATCGGATCGCCGTGCGCGTGCTGCGCGGCGTCGTCGCGATCACGTTCACCGAGATGGCCGCCTCCGAGATGAGCGAGCGCATCGGCGCCGCGCTGCTCGCGCTCGAGACGGGCGAGTGGCCGCTTGGGCTGCGCGAATCGGCGGCGCTGCCGGGCCCCGAGGCGCTGCGCGAGCGA
>DASPGF010000100.1:0-6842 GCA_035620755.1 Myxococcota bacterium | reverse complement strand
GATCGCCATCGCGGCCTCGGGAGTCATCGCGCGGTCTCGATCGACTCGAAGAACTTCCGATAGTCGTCGGCGCCCTGGAAATCGAGGAACACCGACGCGAAGCGCGCAGCGGCGAGGTGGTCGAGGCTCACCAGCTCGTCCATCACGCGCCGGCCGATCAGCGCGCTCGTCACCTCACGCTCGCCGAGCTCCTGCAGGTGCCGCTCGACGCGATCCACGAGCTGTGCGAGCGCGGTCGCGCTCACGGGCCGCTTCTCGCAGGCCTTCTGCACCGCGGTCAGCAGCTTCTCGCGCTGGTAGTCCTCGCGCCGCTCGTCTCGCTTGACGATCTTCGGGAGCACCTCCTCGACGCGCTCGCGCGTGGTGAAGCGGCGCTCACACTCGAGGCATTCGCGGCGCCGACGGATCTCGCTGCCGTCCCGACCCAGACGCGAGTCGATCACCCGGTTGGCCGAGTCGAAACAGTAGGGGCAACGCACGGCTCAGACGGAATCGTCCCAGCGACCCGGATAGAGCGGGAAGCGCCGACACAGCGCCTCCACGTCGACGCGGATCGCATCGAGCGCATCGACGTCCTCCGGGCGCTCGAGGGCGCGAGCGATCAGGCCCCCGATTTCCTTCATCTCCACTTCGCGCATTCCGCGCGTGGTCACGGCGGGGGTCCCGATGCGGACTCCCGACGTCACCATCGGCTTGCGCGGATCGAACGGCACCATGTTCTTGTTCGCGGTGATGCCCGCTCTCTCGAGCGCGACCTGGGCCGCCTTGCCCGTGGTGTCGCGACCGACCAGCGACAGCAGGAACAGGTGGTTGTCCGTGCCGCCCGCCACGATCTTGAAGCCGTGCTGCTCGATCGCCTGCGCGAGCGCGCGCGCATTGCGGACGATCTGCTCGCAGTAGCGCTTGAAGAACGGCTGCTGGGCCTCGCGGAACGCGACCGCCTTGGCGGCGATCACGTGCATCAGCGGCCCGCCCTGGCCGCCCGGGAACACCGCGCTGTCGACGCGCTTGGCGTACTCCGCATCGCAGAGGATCAGGCCGCCGCGCGGTCCGCGCAGCGTCTTGTGCGTGGTCGTCGTGAAGATCTGCGCGCATCCCGCCGGGCTCGGATGCAGACCGGTCGCGACCAGGCCCGCGATGTGGGCGATGTCCGCGAACAGGATCGCGCCGACCTCGTCGGCAATCGAGCGGAACGCCGCGAAGTCGATGATGCGCGAGTACGCGGTCGCGCCGCACTGGATCAGCTTGGGGCGGTGCTGCTTCGCGAGCCGGCGCACCTCGTCGTAGTCGATGCGCTCGTCCTTCTCGCTCACGCCGTACGGCACGATCTTGTAGAGCATGCCCGAGAAGTTGACGGGGCTGCCGTGCGTGAGGTGTCCGCCGTGGTCGAGATTCATCGCGAGCACGGTGTCGCCGAGATCGAGCACCGCGCGGTAGACGGCCTCGTTCGCCTGCGAGCCGGAGTGCGGCTGGACGTTCGCGTGGTCGACGCCGAACAGCTGCTTGGCGCGCTCGATCGCGAGGCTCTCGACTTCGTCGACCTGCTCGCACCCCCCGTAGTAGCGGCGGCCCGGGTAGCCCTCGGCGTACTTGTTGGTGAGCACCGAGCCCGCGGCCTCGAGGATCGGCTCCGACACGAAGTTCTCCGACGCGATCAGCTCGAGCGAGAGCGCCTGGCGCCGCGCCTCGCGGGCGACGAGCTTCGCGATCTCGGGGTCGGCCTCGGCGAGCGTCTGCGCCATGCCCGGCGAGGCGGGGTTTTCCAAATCCTCGCGCTCGACCGGGCGCGTCAGCGAATCGATCAATTCAATCCTCCTCGCGTGGCGGCCGGCCTCGAACGGCTCGGCGAGCCACGCCTCGACGATCGCCCAGGCGCGCGCGGGGTCCAGGCGATCCGCCGCGAGCGCGAGCACGTTCGCGTCGTTGTGCCGGCGCGCGAGCTTCGCGGTCTCGACGTCGTCGACGAGCGCCGCGCGAACCCCCGGAAAGCGGTTCGCGGTGTACATCACGCCGAGCCCGCTGCCGCAGATCACGATCCCGCGCTGCGCGCTGCCGCTCGCGACCGCGCGCGCGGCCGGCGCCGCGAATACCGGGTAGTCGACCGGCTCCGCGCCGTGCGTACCGAAATCGCGGATCTCGTAGCCGCTCGCCTCGAGCTTCTTGCCGAGCTCGCGCTTGAGGTTGGCACCGCGGTGGTCGCTCGCCAATACGATTCGTCTGTCCATCGCTCCGCTCCCCGATCCCGCCATCGCGCCCTCCCGGCGCTCGAGCGCGCACCCGCACTCGACGGCGACGAGCCCAGACAATCGGCTCCCAGTGTGCCAGGCTTCCGCGGCCTTCAGTGTGCCAGGCTTCCACGGCCTTCGCCCGCTCGACGCCAAGCCCGCGGACTCGATCTCGAGGCGCCGGGGCCGCGCGGATCGCTCAGTCGGCGCGTCCGAAGACCAGCGACGCGTTCGTGCCGCCGAAGCCGAACGAGTTCGAAAGTGCAACTCGCACGCGAACCTCGCGCGCCTTGTTGGCGACGTGGTCGAGCTCGCACGCGGGATCGGGCCGCTCGAGGTTGATGGTCGGCGGCAGGATGCCCGTCTGCAGCGCGCGCACGCAGAACAGCGCCTCGACCGCGCCGGCCGCGCCGAGCAGGTGCCCGGTCATCGACTTCGTGGCGGACACGGCGACGCGGTCCGTGTGGTCGCCGAACACCGCGCGAATCGCGCGAGCCTCCGAGGTGTCGCCCTGCGGCGTGCTCGTGGCGTGCGCGTTCAGGTGATCGACGTCGCGCGGGCCCAGGCCCGCATCTTCGATCGCGAGCCGCATGCAGCGCTGCGCGCCCTCGCCATCCTCGGTGGGCTGCGCGACGCCCGCGGCGTCGGCCGTCATCCCGTAGCCGAGCACGTGCGCGAGAATGCTCGCGCCGCGCGCGCGCGCGCCCTCGAGCGACTCGAGCACGAGAACCGCGGCTCCTTCGCCGACCACGAACCCGTCGCGATCGAGATCGAAGGGGCGGCTCGCGGCCGCGGGGTCGTCGTTGCGCGTCGAGAGCGCCTTCATGTTGGCGAAGCCCGCGACGCCGATGCCCGTGATCGGCGCCTCCGCGCCCCCCGCGAGCATCAGGTCGGCATCCCCTCTCTCGATTGCGCGCGCGGCTTCTCCGATCGAATGTGCGCCCGATGCGCACGCGGCCGTCTGACACAGATTCGGGCCGCGCAGCCCGTGGCGGATCGCGACGTAGCCGCTCGCCATGTTGCAGATCGACATCGGGATCGTGAACGGCGACACGCGGCGCGGGCCGGACGTGTGCAGCGCGACGATCGAATCGGAGAGCGTCTGGAGCCCGCCGATCCCGGATCCGATCGCGACACCGAAGCGCTCGGCCGGCGCGCTCGCGGCGTCGAGCTTGGCGTGCTCGAGCGCCTCGCGCGCGGCCGCGACCGCGAGCAGCGTGAATCGATCGAGGCGGCGCGCCTCCTTGCCGGGCAGGTCGCCGCAATCGAAGTCGTCGGGGGCCTGGGCGGCGATCGTGACCGAATAGCCTGCGGTGTCGAAGCGGCGATTCCGGGAGACGCCCGAGCGGCCCGCGATTGCAGCGCTCCAGGTCTCGTCCGCGGTCGCGCCGAGCGGGCTCACGCAGCCGAGCCCGGTCACGACGACGCTGCGGCCGCTGGCGGGGCGGGGCATCGCGTCAGGCCTCGAGCTTTTCCTTGAGGTAGGCGGTCACGTCCTTGATGGTCCGCATCCTCTCGGCGTCCTCGTCGGGAATCTCGACGTCGAACTCTTCTTCCATCGCCATCACCAGCTCGACGATGTCGAGCGAGTCGGCGCCGAGATCCTCGATGAAGCTCGCCTCGGGCGTGAGCTCGCCCGCCGCCACGCCGAGCTGCTCGACGATGATCGCTGACACGCGGTCTTCCAGGTCCATCTGCCCCACCTCCCGGAGAAACGGTTTAGCCCGGCTCTGCGTCGGGCGCGAGGGCGAAGCGCTCGGCGTCCGCGAAGTCGGCGGGCGACGACAGCGACGCCCGTGCGAGCTCGCGCGAGATGCGCGCGACCAGCGCGACCAGCACGCTGCCCGCGCCGATCTCGAGCACGCGCGTCACGCCGAGCGCGAGCATGCGCTCGATCATCGCGACGAACCGCACGGGCGCGGTGACCTGCTGCTCGAGCAGCGTCGCCATGCGCCCGGGGTCGTCGTTCGGCTCGGCGTCGACGTTCGCGACGACGGGCGGCGACGCCTTCGCGAAGCGCACGCGCCGCAGCTCCCCAGCGAGCTTGCGCGCCGCGGGTGCCATCAGCGCGCAGTGGAACGGCGCCGACACCGCGAGCGGAACGGTGCGCTTCGCGCCGGCCGCGAGCGCAGCCTCGCACGCGCGCGCGACCGACTCGGCGTCGCCCGCGATCACGGTCTGCTGCGGCGAGTTGTAATTCGCGGGCGAGACGCAGCCGCCGTGCTCGTCGCGCACCGTGTCGCAGACGCGCTCGACATCGCCCGGTGTCAAGCCGAGCACGGCCGCCATCGCGCCGCGGCCCTCGGGCACCGCCTCCTGCATGAACCGCCCGCGCGCGTGCACGAGGCGCACCGCGTCCTCGAGCTCGAGCGCGCCGCTCGCGACGAGCGCCGTGTACTCGCCGAGGCTGTGGCCCGCGACGAATGCCGGCGCGACCCGGCAGCGCTCCTGGAACGCGCGCAGCAGCGCGACGCTCGTGGCGAGGATCGCGGGCTGCTGGATCTCGGTGCGCAGCAGCTCCGACTCGGGCCCCTCGAAGCACAGCTTCGAGAGCGCGAAGCCCAGCGCCGCGTCGGCGGCCGCATACACGTCGCGCGCGGCCGTCGAGGCGCGGTGCACCTCGCTCCCCATCCCGACCACCTGGGAGCCCTGGCCCGGAAACAGCAGCGCGAGCACGGCGCGCTCTACTGCTCTTCGGTGCGGATGATCTCGCGGCCGCGGTAGGTGCCGCAGTTCGGGCAAACGCGGTGCGGCGCCTTCGGCTCGCGACACTGCGGGCAGGTGCTGCGCGCGGGCGTCCCGATCGCGTCGTGCGATCGCCGCTTGTTGCGCTTCGATTTGGAAGTCTTTCCCTTGGGAACCGCCATCAGTCGCCTCCTCGCGCGAGTTCGTCCCGGATCCCCGCGAGCGCCGCGAACGGGGAATCCGACTTGATTTCCTTGCAACCACAGGCCGCGTCGGCGAGGTTCGCACCGCAGCGGGCACACAGGCCCGGACAGTCCTCGCGGCACAGCGGCTTCACGGGGAGCGCCAGCGATACGAGCTCGGCGAAGATCGCACCGAGATCGATCTCGCTGCCCTGGTACCAGCCGCTCTCGATATCGTCCGCGAGGCACAGCCCGTCGCGCGCGAGCGCCGCGGCGCTCTCCGGATCGGCGGGCAGCCGGTTTCCCGCCGGCTCGAGCACGAGTCGAAACGGCTCGCTGAACGCGTGACGATAGCGCGCGAGGCAGCGCGCGCACTCGAGCTCGGCGACGCCCTCGACGCCGCCCTCGAGCAGCACCTCGTCCCCGATGCGCTGCGCGCGACAGAAGAAGCGCAGCGGCTGCGCGAGCTCGCCCGGCAGGCCCGCGGAGCTCGCGAGCGCGGACGCCCACCAGGCAGCGTCGCCCTGGCCCTCGAACGAGGTCTCCACTTCCGTCAGCCGCTCGACCGGGATCTTCATGCTCTTCGCCGCTCGCCCAGCGCGCGGGCGCACTGCGTCCGAAGCTCGGAAAGCGAGCAAAAACGCGGATTTGGGTGGATGGGTGGAATAGCAGAGCCCGCCCGCCGGGGCAACCGCGGGCTTCCGGTATGCTCGGCCGCGATGCCCGCGCCGCGCACGCGCTTCGCCCCGAGCCCGACCGGCTTCCTCCACGTCGGATCCGCGCGCACCGCGCTGTTCAACTGGGCGTTCGCGCGCCGCCACGGCGGCGAGCTGCTGCTGCGCATCGAGGACACCGACCGCGAGCGCTCGACGCCCGCCTCCGAGCGCGCGCTGATCGACGGGCTCGATTGGCTCGGCATTGACTGGGACGAGGGGCCGCTGCGCCAGAGCGAGCGCCTCGAGCGCCACCGCGCGGCCGTCGAGAAGCTGCTCGCGAGCGGGCGCGCCTACCGCTGTCGCTGCAGCACCGAGGAGCTCGAGCAGCGGCGCGAGGCGACGATCGCGGCGGGCCGCAAGTGGACCTACGACGGGCGCTGCCGCGACCTCGGGCTCGGCGCGGGCGCGGGGCCGAGCGCGGTGCGCCTGCGCATGCCCGCGAGCGGCGCGCTCGACTGGGATGACCTCGTGTTCGGAGCGAGCGGCCAGGACGCGTCGGAGATCGGCGATCGCATCGTGCAGCGCAGCGACGGTCAGCCGCTCTACCACCTTGCGGTGGTGGTCGACGACATCGAGATGGCGATCACGCACGTGATCCGCGGCGCGGACCACCACGCGAACACGCCGCTGCAGATCGCCCTCTACCGCGCGCTCGACGCGACGCCGCCGCTGTTCGCGCACGTGCCGCTGATCGTCGGCGCGAGCGGCCGCAAGCTCAGCAAGCGACGCGATCCGGTGTCGATCCAGGAGTACCGCGACAAGGGCTACCTGCCCGCTGCGCTGCGCAGCTGGCTGATCCGGATCGGCTGGTCGCACGGCGACCAGGAGGTCTTCTCGTCCGACGAGATCTGCGCGCTGTTCGACCTCGCGTCCGTGAGCCGGTCCGCCGCGCAGGCGGACGTCGAGAAGCTTCTGTGGCTCAACCAGCACTACCTCAAGGCGCTTCCCGCATCGACCCTCGCGGAGCGGCTCGCGCCGTTTCTCGCCGCCGAGGTCGGACGCGACGTCCCGCTCACTGCGGAGCTCACGGCACT
>DASPGF010000099.1:0-2673 GCA_035620755.1 Myxococcota bacterium | reverse complement strand
GACGCCGAGCGCCGCGAGATACCAGTGCGGCTCGCTCGGATGCAGCGAACTGAGCGCCTCGAACACCCGCTCCCAGCGCCGCGCGGCACGCCAGCCCTGGCCAATCAAGCAGCGCAGGGCATCGGCGAGGCGGGGCGCGGGCAATGGGAACCGCCCCGGAGGCGTCGCGACCCGCGCGCCCGCCCCGGCGCCACCCTCGGTCGCGACGAGCACCTCTGCATGCGCGCGCGCCACCGGAAGCAGCGCGCGAAGGCCGTGCCGGTTCGCGCGCGCGCAGCGTTGGGGATCGTCGCTGCCGATCGCCGCGCGGCTCACCGCGCTCGCGCTGAACGCGCGCGCGAGCACCTCGACGGCCTCGCCGAGCTCGTGCTCGGCGAGCGGCGCGATCGACGGCGCGCGCGTCGCCGCGCTCAGGCGCCCTCGCGCGCCCGCTGCCGCTGTACGACGGCGTGGTGGTCGACGGGAAGGTTCAGGATCTCGCGCGGGAACGCCTCCACGATGAACTCGACGACGTCGCGCACGCGCACCACGAACACGGGCCGATGCTCGTCGTCGACGACCGGAACGTGGCGATAGCCGCCGACCGACATCATGTTGAGTGCCGCGGCCACCGTCGAGCGCACCGACAGCGTCTCGGGGTCGGGCGTCATCACCTCGTCGATCGGCATCGCGGCGGGGTTGCGGCCGCGGTCGACCACTCGAAACAGCACGTCGCGCTCGGTGAAGATGCCCGTGAGCTTGCTCTGCGCGGTGCCGTCGTCGGTGATGACCACGCAGCTGTGGTGCTCGCTCTTCATTCGCCGCATCGCCTCGGTGACGGTGGTGTAGGGCGAGACGGTCGCGGCGCGCCGCACCGGCAGCACCGCGACGGGCTCGCGCAGCAGCGCGGCATCGAAGGTGCGCTCGCTCGGGCGCCGCGTCTCGAAGTAGTTCTCGTCGATCAGATCCTCGCAGTCGTCGTCGCGGTCGTCGTGCGCCATGCTCGATTCCTCCGGCTTCGGGGTCGGGCGTTGTATTCGCGGTCGCGCTCGGATTCTGCATTCTAAACCCGCGCGCGAGCGCTGAACAGCTTTATGTCGGCGGCGTGGCGAGTCGATTTTCCTTTTCTGCGACGAGAGCTTATCCGAGCCGCGCCTCGCGTCGCGCCGCGGAGCCGCTCGGGCGGGCCGTGCGGCGCGGCCAGGCGCCGCCCCGCGCCGTTGCGCGCCGCGGCCGGGCGCCTCGTCACGCTGTTTCGCTCCGCGGGCCGCCCGGCTCGAATCGGCGCTCGACTCCGTCCCATGGTAGGGTTCCGCGCGTGCGATTCGCCGTGCGCGCGATCACGGTCGCTACCGCGATCCTCTACCTGAGCGGGCTCGGCTCACTCTGCCCGACTCCGCTCGTCGACGCGCGCGGCTCGCGCGAGGCGCGCGCGCACGCGGGGCACGACGCGCACGCAGGCGAGGAACGAGCCGCGCCGCGCGCGACTGCCGCCGATGCGCAGCCCGATGCATCGCTGCTCGCGCGCTGCGGCTGCAGCTGCTCGCGGGACGAGAAAGCGACCGCCGCGGGCAGCTCGTCGGGGAGCGCGCTGCTCGCGAACGCCGCGCTGACGGTGCCGCAACTCGAAATCGCGTACGCGCGCTCGGCGGAGCCGCGCCTTGCGCGCGAAGCGCCGCGCGCAATCGATCACGTCCCGCTCTCCGCGCTCCGCGCCTGACCCCAGCGCCGCGCGCGGTGCGCGGCTCGACCCAATCACTTGCGCAGCTCGCACGGCCGGCCCTACCGGGGCGCGGTCTCGCGCGCGAGCTGTGTCGCGGAGTCTTCGAATGCACAGCCCGATCTCGCGTGCGCTACGGCGCGCGCTCGCCGCAGCCTCGTGCGCGGCGGCGATTGGCGTCGCAGCCGCCGTTCCCACCATCGATGCCGCTGCGTGCTCGATTTGCCTCGCGGGCGATCCGATCTTCGATTCGCAGGGCGTGAGCGCGCAGCAGCAGGGCGACCTCACCGCCTATCTCGAGGTGCGCGGCTGGAGCAAGCGCGCCGCGGCGCTGCCGCACGGTCACGGCGATGATGACGACGACCACGATCATCACGGCTTCGAGCGCGCCACGGATCAGCAGCTCAACGCCTCGCTCGCGTGGACGCCAGTGGATCGCGCGACGCTCTCGCTGAACCTGCCCGTCGCGTTCAACCACATGGAGATGATCGCGCCGGGCGAGCGCATGAACACCGAGCTCACGGGCGTGGGCGATCTCGCATTCAACGCGAGCCTCGTCGCCTGGCGAAACCGCGACGTGCTGCCGAGCAGCTGGCTCGAGGCGCGTGTGATGGTGAAGGCGCCGACCGGCGAATCGAGCCGCGCCGACAAGGGCATGGTCGACAAGCACCTGCAGGCCGGAACGGGCTCGTGGGACACGGGCGCGGGCGTGGCTGGCATCCACCGGCTCGCCTGGGGAACTGCCTACGCGAGCGTGATGTACCGCGTGAACACGGAGGGCTCGCTCGACTACGAGTACGGAGACGTGCTGCTCGCGAATGCCGCGCTGCTGGTTCCGCTCGGGCATGCCACCGGCATGCCCGAGCTCGCGCGCTTGACGGCCGGCGCGGAGCTGAACTTCCGCTGGGCGGAGCGCGACCGCTTCCGCGGCAACGACTACGAGGACAGCGGCGGCTCGATCCTCTACATCACAC
>DASPGF010000098.1:0-2261 GCA_035620755.1 Myxococcota bacterium | reverse complement strand
CCCCCGCGTCGATCTGCTCGAACAGGTTCTCGAGGCTCGTGCCCTCGCCGGAGAGCAGCACCGCCACGCGCAGCGGAACGCGCGCCGTCATCGGTTCAGCAGCGATTCGAAGATGCGCCGCGTCGCGGGCGACTTGTTCATGGTGTAGAAGTGGATCCCCGGCGCGCCGCGGCCGAGCAGCTCGCCGCACTGCTTCATCGCCCACTCGACGCCGACCTCCATCGTCTCCGCGTCGTCGTCCTCGACCTCGCGCAGCTTCGCGGCGAGCTCGGGCGGAATGCGCGATCTGCACAGCGCGCTGATGCGCTTGAAGTTCGCGGCGCTCACGACCGGCATGATACCGGGCACGATCGGCTGCTCGATGCCCGCGGCACGCGCGCGCGCGACGAACGCGTAATAGCATTCGTTGTCGAAGAAGAGCTGCGTGATCAGCACGCGCATGCCGGTATTCGCCTTGCGCACGAGGTTCGCGAGGTCGACCTCGGGGCTCGGCGCGAGCGGGTGTGTCTCGGGGTAGCACGCGCCGGCGACGTCGAAGCTCCAGCGCGAGCGGATGAAGCTCGAGAGCTCGCTCGCGTAGCCGAACGCATCCGGCGGCGGCGCGTAGCCCGGCGGTCGGTCGCCCGTGAGCGCGAGCACGTTCTCGACCCCGCCGGCCTGCAGCGTGTCGAGCGTCTGCGCGATCTGCTCGCGCGTCGAGTCGATGCAGCTCAAGTGCGCCATCGCGTTGATGCCGAGCTCGCGCTGCATCTCGATCACGAGCTCGACGGTCTTGCGCCGCGTCGAGCCGCCCGCGCCCCAGGTCACGGACACGAAGTCCGGCCCGAGGCTCTCGAGCTTCTCGATGGTTCGGTAGAGCGACCGGAAGCCGTCGTCGCTCTTCGGCGGAAAGAACTCGAAGGAGAAGACGCGCCGGCGACGGCGATAGATCTCGCTGATGCGCACGCGCCGCATTTTATCACCTCGCGGCATTGACGCTCGGGACGCGGGTCGCGAGACTGCGCGCTCTGGAGGCGGCATGACCATCCTCGTGTCGGGAGCGCTCGCGCTCGATCACATCATGGTCTTTCCCGACCGCTTCAGGCACCACATCCTGCCCGACAAGCTCCATACGCTCAACGTCTCGTTCAACATCACGAGCCTCAAGACGCACTTCGGTGGCACCGCGGGAAACATCGCGTTCTACCTGAAGTGGCTCGGCGAGGAGCCGCTGATCCTCGCGACCGCGGGCAGCGACTTCGGCGCGTACGCGGACTGGCTCGCGCGCCACGGCATCCGGCGCGACGGGATCCGCATCCTCGACGACGTGCGCACCGCGCAGGGCTTCGTGACCACCGATCTCGACCACAGCCAGATCTGGGCGTTCTACGAGGGCGCGATGGCGCGCGCGCACGAGGCGCGGCTCGAAGACGTCTCCGCGCAGCCCGCGTTCGCGATCGTCACCGCGAACGGCAAGCGCGCGATGATCGAGCACGCGCGCGCCCTCAAGGCGCGCTCCGTACCCACCTACGTCGACCCGAGCCACGGCCTGCCGATCATCGACCGCGCCGAGCTGCTCGAGCTGATCGACGGCTGCGCGGCCTACATCGTCAACGACTACGAGTGGTCGCTCACGCTCGAGAAGACGGGCTGCAGCGAGTCGGAGCTCGCCGCGCGCTGCGACGCGCTCGTGATCACGAGCGGCCGCGAGGGCTCGCGCATCCACGCGGCCGGAAAGCAGATCGAGATTCCGCCCGTCGCCGCGTCGCGCGTCGTCGATCCCACCGGCTGCGGCGACGCGTATCGCGCGGGCCTGATCGCGGGTCGCGCGCGCGGCTTGCCGTTCGAGGTCGCGGGCCGCATGGGAAGCCTGCTCGGCTCCTACCAGGTCGAGGTCGAGGGCACGCAGAACCTCGTGCTCGAGCCCGGCGCGTTCCGCGCGCGATACGAGCGGGAGTTCGGGAGCCGCCTGTGAGCGCCGCGCGCGCGCGTTCGGGCTGAGCGCGGCGCGTGTCGGGCGAGCCGCCGGTCGCCGTGATCGGCGCGGGCGTCGTGGGCCTCGCGAGCGCGGCGGCACTCGCGCGCAGCGGGCGGCCCGTCGTCATCGTCGAGCGCAACCCCGACATCGCGCACGAGACGAGCGCGCGCAACAGCGAGGTGATCCACGCGGGAATCTACTATCCCGAGGGATCGCTCAAGGCGCAGTTGTGCGTCGCGGGTGCGCGGCTGCTCTACGCGCGCTGCGCGGAGCACCACATTCCACACCGCCGGATCGGCAAGCT
>DASPGF010000097.1:0-2837 GCA_035620755.1 Myxococcota bacterium | reverse complement strand
CCGCCGATATCGATGTTCTCGATCGCTTCCTCGACCGGGCAGTCGGGGCGAGCGATCGTTACCGCGAAGGGATAGAGGTTGACGACGACCAGATCGATGCCGCGGATGCGCTGCGCGGCGAGATCCCGCTGGTCACCCGCGCAGTCGCGGCGCGCGAGGATTCCCGCGTGGATCGTCGGATGGAGCGTCTTCACGCGCCCCCCGAGCAGCTCGCCGCTGCGCGTGAGCTCCGCGACCTCGACCACCGCGAGGTCCGCCTCGCGCAGCGCGGCCGCGGTTCCACCCGACGCGATCAGCTCGATGCCGAGCTCGGCGAGGCCGCGCGCGAAGTCGACCAGTCCGCTCTTGTCCGAGACCGAGAGCAGCGCGCGCTCGACGCGGCGCGATGTCGTGGGGGGCATGCGATCGTCTCCGTGCGGCGCTGAGCTGGGAGGCCAAACCCGCGTGGAGCCTACCCGAATTCGGAGCTGCGCGGGACCCGGCGAGCGGCGCGTCCGTCCACGAGCTGCGGCGGCGCTGGGCCCGCGCGCCGCGCGCTTTCAGTCCACGAACTGCCGCGGCACACGACGCCCGACGCGCACCAGCAGCTCGTAGCAGAGCGTCTGCGCGGCCGCGGCAGCGTCCTCCACGCGCAACACCGCGCCGCCCTGCGAGCCGCCGTAGACGATCGCGTCGTCGCCGATCGCGACGCGCGCGCGGCCGACGTCGATCGTGATGAAGTCCATCGAGACGCGGCCCGCAATCGGCAGGCGCTGCCCCGCGAGCAGCACCGACCCGCGACCGCTCGCCGAGATCGGCACGCCGTCGTCGTAGCCGATCGGAAGCGTCGCGATGCGCGTGTCGCGCGGCGCGCGGTACTCGCCTCCGTAGCCGACGGCGTCGCCGGCCCGCACCGAGCGCAGCTGAACCACCTTGGTGTGGAGCGTCATCGCGGGCGTCAGATCCACCTCGAAGTGCGGCGCGGGTCGCACGCCGTAGAGCATCACGCCCGGGCGCGCGCCCGCCTGCTCGGGCAGCGCCTCGAGCAGCGGCTTGCCGGCGAGCAGGCCCGCGGAGTGCACCACGTGGACGAGGCCGGGGTCGAGGCCGCGCGCGCGCACGCGCGCGAGCAGCTCGGCGAACGCGCGGAACTGCTCGAGGCTCGGCGCGAGGTCGCGCTCGTCGGCGCGCGCGAGGTGGGTGAAGACGCCGCTCAGCTGCAGCGAAGGCTCGCGCGCGAGCGCTTCGAACAGCGCGAGCGCGTGCTCGCGCGGAACGCCGGTGCGCCGCATGCCGGTGTCGACCGCGACGTGGACCTCGAGCGGTCGCGCGAGATCGCGCGCGGCGCGCGCGAGCAGCTCGAGCTGCCGCTCCTGAAAGACGGCCGGCGTGAGATCGAGGCCGATCGCGGCATCCGTCTCGTCGGCGTCGAAGACGCCGCCGAGCACGAGGATCGGCTCGCGGATTCCCGCGTCGCGCAGCTCGGCGCCCTCGGCGACGGTGGCCACCGCGAACCAGCGGCAGCCGGCCTCGACGAGCGCGCGCGACACGCGGACTGCGCCATGGCCGTAGGCATCCGCCTTGACCACCGCGATCAGCTCGCGGCCGTCGGCACGCCGCCTCGCCTCGGCGAAGTTGGCGCGGATCGCGCCGAGATCGATCGTCGCAATCGTCGGCCTTCCGCTCACCCTGGAGCCCCCCGGTCCCGGCGCAGCGAATCCATAACGCATCGCCCGCGCCGGGCAATGCCGCCGCCCGGTTTGACACGCCCTCGCCCTCGACTAGGCTCAGACGTGGTGAGGCCGACGGTTAGCGTGCCCGAACTCAACCACCCACCTCTCGTCCAGCTGCTCGTCAATGGCGAACCCCGTGCGGTCCCTATCGGCTGCACGCTGGCCGAGTTGATCGACGGGCTCGGGATGCGGTCCCCGCGCATCGCGATCGCGGTGAACCGCGACGTGATCCCGCGCTCGGCGTTCTCAACCCACCGGCTCGCCGCACACGACCGGGTCGAGATCCTCGAAGCGGTCGGAGGGGGCTGAGCGGGATGAGCAGCACGGGCAGCACGAGCAGCGCGAGCAGCATGCCGGGCGACGGCTACACCCTGGGATCGCACCGCTTCCGCTCGCGGCTGATCATCGGCACGGGAAAGTACGCCTCCTTCGAGCAGAACCTCGCCGCGGTGGAAGCCAGCGGCGCCGAGATGGTCACGGTCGCGCTGCGTCGCACGAAGCTCGACGCGCCGAGCGGCCAGGGGCTGCTGGATTTCATCTCACCCGCTCGGTTTTCGATCCTGCCAAACACCGCGGGATGTTACACAGCGGAGGACGCGATCAGCACTGCGCGCATGGCGCGACAGCTGCTCGGTACCGACCTGATCAAGCTCGAGGTGATCGGGGATTCGCGCACGCTGTTTCCGGACGTCGCGGCGACGATCGAGGCCGCGGCGCGGCTCGTCGACGAGGGCTTCTGCGTGCTGCCCTACGTGAACGACGACCCGGTGGCGTGCCAGAAGCTCGCCGCGCTCGGCTGCGCGGCCGTGATGCCGCTCGCCGCGCCGATCGGCTCCGGGCTGGGCATCCGCAACCCCGCCAACCTGCGCATCATCATCGAGAGCGTCGAGGTTCCCGTGATCGTCGACGCAGGCGTCGGAACCGCGAGCGACGCGGCGATCGCGATGGAGCTCGGCGCGACCGCCGTGCTGATGAACACGGGCATCGCCGCCGCGAAGGAGCCCGTGAAGATGGCCCGCGCGATGCGGCTCGCGGTCGAGGCGGGGCGACTCGCGTACGAGGCGGGGCGCATGCCGCGGCGCCTCTACGCAACCGCGTCGAGCCCGCTCGACGGGCTCGCGGGCT
>DASPGF010000096.1:0-7362 GCA_035620755.1 Myxococcota bacterium | reverse complement strand
CCGAGAAGTTTTGCGCACCGCTCGCGCGCAGCCTGATTCCCGTCACGAGCTTCCAGGTCGCCACCGAGCCGCTGCCCGACGAGCTGCGCGCGCGGATCCTCCCGCAAGGGCACGTCTGCTCCGACACGCGCCGCGTGCTGCGCTACCTCTGCGTCACGCCCGAGGGCCGGCTCGTGATGGGCGGGCGCGGGCACGGCCGCGCGCCGGATCGCCGCGAGCTCTACGCGCACATCGTCGCGTCGCTGCGCGAGCTTTTTCCCGAGGCCGCGCGCGCCAAGCTCGACTACTTCTGGAGCGGCCGCGTCGCGCTCACGCTCGACCACCTGCCCAAGATCTACGAGCTCGGTCCGGGCCTGTGGGCCGGCGGCGGCTACAACGGTCGCGGTGTCGCGATGGCGACCGCGCTCGGGAGCCTGCTCGCCGAGCTCGCGACGGGCGCCCCCGGCGACGCGCTACCGCTGCCGCCATCGAAGCCGCGGCCGATTCCGCTGCACGCGCTGCGCGGCCCTGCGATCGGCCTCGCCGTCGGCTGGAAGCGCCTGCTCGACGGCTGGGAGGCGCGCCCCCGCTGACGGCGCGACGCGCCGTGTGCGGAGCGCGCCCCGCGCGGTCAACGCGCCGCTTCGCGGCGTAGGCTGACCGCGCCCCGCGCGCGTGCGGCGCGCGTTGCCCAGCTCGGCGAGCGCGCCCGCTGCGTCAGACTTCGCGGTTGGCGGCCCAGACCTTCGCGACGGCGGGTCGCGCCTCGACGAGATCCACGAGCTTCTTGACGCGCGGGTTCGCTGCGAACAGCGCCTTCGCGTCGGGATGCCACTTCGCGAGCATCCAGAGGTAGACGTCGACCGCGCTGTAGGTCTCGCCGAGCAGATACGGCCCGGGGTCGAGCGCGTCGTCGAGCATCTTGAAGTAGCGGTCCATGTCGGCTCGCGCTGCAGCGGCGACGCCGTCGGTGCCGCCCGGATCGGTCGTGAAGCGATCCGCGTAGAAGAGCCGCAGATCCGCGGTGTAGAGCGACACCGCCATGAACACGAGCCAGCGCTGGAAGTGCGCGCTCTGCGGGCTGCCGGCCGGCGGCGCGAGCTTCGCTCCGGGGTGGCGGTCGGTGATGTGCAGGACCATCGCCGCGGACTCGGTCATCACCGTGCCGTCGGGCAGCACCAGCGTGGGAACCTGACCGAGCGGATTCATCGCGAGGAACTCCGCGCTGCGGTTCGCCTTGTTCTGCAGATCGACCTCGATCTTCTCGTACTTGGCGCCGATCTCCTCGAACAGCACCTCGGGGGCCATCGAGCCCGCCGACTTCGACCAGAAGAGCTTGTACATGGGGGCTGCCTCCTTCGCGCGACTCTGCGCGCGTGGATTCTACGGATGCGACCGCGCGCCGTCCACACGCGAAGGGGAGCAATGGGCAGGAGTCAGGCAACCGCGGTTTCGCGGGGATATACTCGCGCGCGAGCGAGTACCAGGAGCCCGCATTCGATGACGCCGCTTCGACCAGCGATCGAGCTGCCCGAGAGCCACCCGACGCCGCCGCGCTCGGGCGCCGCGCGTGGCGCGCTCGTTGCGTCAGCGGTCATTGCGGCACTGCTCGGCGCGCTGATCGCGGCCTGCGAGACCTCGTCGCTGGGTCGGCGCCAGTTCAAGCTGCTGTCGGATTCGGAGATGAACGAGATGGGCGTCGCCGCGTTCGCGCAGATCTCCAAGCAGACGCCCGCATCGCAGGACGCGGGCACCAACGCGAAGGTCGCCTGCGTGGCGAACGCGGTGACGCGAAACGCGAGCGGTCCGAACGCGAGCGCGAGCTGGGAGGTGCGCGTTTTTGCCGACGACAGCGCGAACGCGTTCGCGCTGCCGGGCGGCAAGATCGGCGTGAATACGGGGCTGCTCAAGGTCGCGCGCACGCAGGGTCAGCTCGCGGCCGTGATCGGCCACGAGGTCGCCCACGTGCTCGAGGGGCACGCGAACGAGCGCGTGTCGTCGGAGGCTGCCGGGTCGCTCGCGCTCGGCGTCTTGTCGACCGCTGCAGGTGCAGCGAGCCCTGCGGGCGCTCAGATGATCAACTTGTTGGGCGGACCGGCGCTACAGGTCGGCGTGTTGCTCCCCTACGGCCGGCAGCATGAGAGCGAGGCGGACCTGGTCGGGCTCGACCTGATGGCCAAGTCGGGCTTCGACCCGAACGAGGCGATCGCGCTCTGGGAGAACATGTCGAAGGCAGCCAGCGGCGCGCAGCCGCCGGAGTTCCTCTCGACACACCCCTCGCACGGCACGCGCATCTACGCGCTGCGGGAGCGCATCCCGATTGCGATGCCGCTCTACGAGAGCGCGCGAGCGAGCGGAAGAATCCCGCGCTGTTATTGATCCGTTCGGTCGGACGCGGGTGTGGTGCGCTCGCGGAGGAACACGGAGCGCGCCGGATCTGCGTCGAGCGCGCGCGCATAGCGGTGCCCCGAGTAGACGGCGTCCGCGATGATGCCGGGTGCGCTGCAGTCGCCGATCCGATCGATCGCGATGCGGTCGCGCAGCTCGTGGTAGAGCGCGTCTCGCGGCTCGCGCGACGTCACCATCACGATGCTCGCAGCCTCGACCGCGCGCGTGCGCGCGGTGTAGGCGCACGCGAGCAGCGCCTTGTCGCCTTCGAGCGACTGCAGGACGCTGCCGGTCTCGATCCGGACGCCGAGTGCGAGCAGCATGGTCTGTGCGCGCTTCTGCTCGTCGGTCGTGTAGGCCCACTCGCAGACCTTGCCGGCGGGGGTCGCGTAGGTCACCTCGAGGCCCGCGCGGCGCAGCTTCTCGGCGACGACGCTCGCGAGGTAGTAGTAGTCGTCGTCGAACACGAGCACGGGCCCGCGCGGCGCGGCGCCCGCCATCACGTCGTCGGGCGTGAGCACGTTCGCGCGCTGCCAGCCCGGAACCGGCAGCGCGTGGGTGCGCCCGATGCCGTTTCGGCGCCACGCGGCGCCCGTCGCGAGCGCGACGCGATCCGCGCCGAACTCGAGGATCTGCGCGGCGTCGAGCTCGCTGTCGAGGAAGACCTCGACGTTCGGGAGCTTCGCGAGCTGCGCGATGCGCCAGTCGCGCACGCGCGCCCACTCCGAGAGGCCCGGCAGCGCCGACTCGAGGGACACGCGCCCGCCGAGCGCGCTGCGCGCCTCCGCGAGCGTCACCGCGTAGCCGCGCTGGCCGAGCGCACGCGCGGCCTCGAGGCCCGCCGGACCCGCGCCGACCACGAGCACCGAGCGCTGCGAGGCGCGCGGCTCGATGCGCTCCGGGTGCCAGCGCTGGCGCCACTCCTCTCCCATCGTCGGGTTCTGCGTGCAGCGCAGCGGCACGCCGCGCCGATGGCTCGCGCTGCAGATGTTGCAGCCGATGCACTCGCGGATCTCCTCGATGCGGCCCTCGCGGATCTTTCGCGGCAGGAACGGATCCGCGATCGATGGGCGCGCCGCGCCGATCAGGTCGAGCACGCCCTGCTTCACCAGACGCAACATCGTGTCGGGCGCGGTGAAGCGGCCCACGCTCACCACGGGCTTGCTCGTGAGCGGCTTCACCCAGCGCACGTAGGGCTCGAGCGCGCCCTCCTTGACGAAGCGCGAGGCGCCGAGCTCGTAGGAGTAGTCGGTGATGTTGATGTCCCAGAGGTCCGGCAGCTCGGCGAGCAGCGCGAACATCGCGCGCGGCTCGTCGCTGTTGGGCTGGCCGTCGGGGCCGCCGACATCCGCCGAGTAGCGCACGGCCACCGCGCAGCGGTCGCCGACCGCGCTGCGCGTCTCCTCGATGATCTCGCGCACGAGCCGCGCGCGGTTCTCGAGCGAGCCGCCGTACTCGTCGGCGCGGTCGTTGGCGGGCGACATGAACTGCGAGAGCAGGTAGCCATGCGTCGCGTAGACGTAGACGATGTCGAAGCCCGCGCGCTTCGCGCGCAGCGCGGCCTCGACGTGCCAGCGCCTCAGCTCGCGGATCTCGCGCCTGTCGAGCGCTCGACACTGAATGGGGTCGTACCAGGCGGGCAGGCTCTTGGCGCCGATGGGCTCACGCCGCGACAGCAGGTTCGCCGCCGCGTGCCCGCCGTGCCAGAGCTCGACCGCCGCGAGCGCGCCGTGGCGGTGCACGCCCTCGACCATCAGCGCGTGCGCGCGCACGTCGTCGTCATCCCAGAGCGTCGCGGTGGGCATCGGATCGTCTTCCGAGCTCGGATGGATCGAGCAATACTCGGTCGAGACGACACCCCAGCCACCCTCCGCCTTGACCGCGCGCATCGCCGCGAGGGATTCGGGCCGCGCATAGCCCATGCCCGTGCAGTGCGGCACCTGATAGAAGCGGTTGGGCGCGGTGACGGGGCCGATGCGCACCGGCTCGAAGAGGATGTCGTAGCGCGGATCCCGTTCCATGTTGCGCATCCCGCGGCGCCGCGCGATCGGTGGAGCGGGAGCCTAACCCGCGCGCCGCGCAGCAGCTAACCGGAGCGCGGCCAACGGGGCCCCGGCCAGCCGCCGATCGCGCGGTCGACGGCGGAACTGCCCGGATCAGCGAGCACTTCCCGCGCTCTCGGATCGCCGCGTGAGCCACTGCGCGACGACGAGCGGCGCGAAGGTGACGGCAATGACGATGATCGCGACCACGTTCGTCACGGGGCGCTGGCGCGGGCGCACGAGCTCGCTGAGCATCCAGATCGGCAGCGTGGTCTGCTGGCCCGCGGTGAATGTCGTGACGATCACCTCGTCGAAGCTCAGCGCGAACGCGAGCAGCGCACCGACGAGCAGCGCGGTCGAGACGTTCGGCAGCACGACGTAGCGGAAGGTCTGGAAGCCGTCCGCGCCGAGATCCATCGCGGCTTCGATCCAGGAAGCGGGCAGCCGGCGCAGACGAGCGACCGCGTTGTTGTAGACGATCGCGATGCAGAACGTCGCGTGGCCGAGCACGATCGTCCAGACGCTGAACGGAAGGTTCGCGAGGTTGAACGCGGAGCGCAGCGAGATGCCCGTGAGGATTCCGGGCAGCGCGATCGGAAGCAGGATCAAGAGCGCGATCGACTCGCGCCCGAAGAAACGCGTGCGCGCCATCGCGGCCGCAGCGAGGCTGCCAAGCGCGAGCGCGATCAGCGTCGACAGCGCCGCGACGCGCAGCGAGAGCGCGAGCGCATCCCAGATGTCCTGGCGCTGCCACGCCACCGCGAACCAGCGCAGCGTCAAGCCCGGCGGCGGGAATTGGTAGGAGGCGTCCTCGGTGCTGAACGCGTAGAGCAGGATCAGCGCGAGCGGCGCGTGCAGGAACGCAAGTCCCGCGATCGCGGCCGCGACGAGCCCGCGCGGCGCGCGGCGCAGACCCGCTTCAGAGCGCATCGAACGCACCGAGCTTCTTGGCGGCGCTCAGATAGACCGCCATCACGGCGATCGGCACCACGCAGAACGCCGCCGCGAGCGGGATGTTGCCCGCCGTGCCCTGCTGGATGTAGACCGCCTGCCCGAGGAACAGCCGCGACGAGCCTACGATCTGCGGGATGATGTAATCGCCGAGCGTCAGCGAGAACGTGAAGATCGAGCCCGCCACCACGCCCGGCAGCGCGAGCGGCAGGATCACGTGGCGGAAGCTGCGCGGCGGCGGCGCACCGAGGTCGGCGGATGCGTCGATCACCGACTGCGGCACGCGCTCGAGCGCAGCCTGGATCGGAAGGATCATGAACGGCAGCCAGACGTAGACGAAGACCGTGAAGGTTCCCAGATAGCTCACCGAGAGCGCGGTGCCGCCGACCACAGGGAGCGAGAGCAGCGCCTCGAGCGCGCGCTCGAGCCCGAGCGTGGCGGCCAGCCAGGTGAGGATGCCCTCCTTCGCGAGGATCAGCTTCCACGCGTAGACGCGTACCAGATAGCTCGACCAGAGCGGCAGCATCACCGCGAGGTAGAAGATCGCCTTGCTTCGCCCCGTCGCGTAGCGCGCCATGTAGTAGGCGATCGGCAGCGCGATGGCCGCGCACGCGAGCGTGACGGCCGCGGCCATCGCCGCCGTGCGAATCAGGATGTCGACGTGCGCGGGGCGCAGCAGCTCGGCGTAGCTTCTCAGCGTGAGCGTGCGGTCGACCATGCCCGTGAACTCGTCGATCGAGAACAGGCTCTGGAGCAGCAGCGCGAGCATCGCGCCGAGATACACCACGCCGAGCCAGAGCAGCGGCGGCAGCAGCAGCAGCGCGAGCAGCAGCCTGGGACGCAGCCAGAGCGCCGTCGATGCCGCGCGCAGCGCGCGCGCGCGCGGCACGGCGCGGATCGCGCCCGCCATCAGCGCGCGTCCCGGTCGCGCAGGCGATGCAGGTCGCGCGCGCGCCACGAGAGCCAGACGCGGTGCCCCGCGGCCACTCCTTCCGCGTTCGAGCGGGTGCCGGAGCTCGCGCTGATCGCGGTCATCGAGCGCCCATCTGCGAGTGAGACCACGTAGCGCACGCTCGCGCCGTGGAACTGGACGTCGGCGACCTCACCCGCGATCGCCGTCGAGCCGTCGTCGATCCGCGGCTCGCTCGTCGAGAGAGTCACGTTCTCGGGTCGCAGGCTGAAGACGGAAGCCGCCACGCCCGATTCCCCCAGCGGCCCATCGACGATGTTCGAGTCGCCGACGAACTCCGCCGCGAAGCGCGTCGCGGGCTGCTCGTAGATCTCGCGCGGCGTTCCGACCTGCTCGATGCGCCCGCGGTGGAACACGGCGAGCCGGTCGCTCATCGACAACGCCTCGCCCTGATCGTGTGTGACGAAGATGAACGTGATGCCGAGCCGGCGCTGGAGCGCGCGCAGCTCGACCTGCATGCGCTGGCGCAGCTGCAGGTCGAGCGCTCCGAGCGGCTCGTCGAGCAGCAGCACGCTCGGGCGGTTCACGAGCGCGCGCGCGAGCGCTACCCGCTGGCGCTGTCCGCCCGAGAGCTCGCCCGGGCGCCGCGCTCCGAAGCCCGCGAGGTGCACCATCTCGAGCATCTCGCCCGCGCGCCGGCGGCGCTCGCTTCGATCGATGCCCTTCACGCGCAGGCCGAACTCGACGTTCTGCTCGACGGTCATGTGCGGGAACAGCGCGTAGTCCTGGAACACGGTGTTGACGTCACGGTCGTAGGGCGCGAGCTGCGTCGCGGCTCGACCCTGCAGCTCGATCGTGCCCTCGCTCGGGCGATCGAAGCCCGCGATCAAGCGCAGGCACGACGTCTTGCCCGATCCGGACGGGCCGAGGATGCCGAAGAACTCGCCGCTGTGGATCTCGAGCTCGACGCGGTCGAGCGCGATCACGCTGCCGTAACGCAGGGAGACGTTTCGAAACCCGACCGCGACGTCCACTCTGAGATGCTCTCCGGAGCGCGCTCAGCGCCCTCCGAGGACTGCGATGTAATCCGTC
>DASPGF010000095.1:0-6159 GCA_035620755.1 Myxococcota bacterium | reverse complement strand
TACAGGTTGGCGTTGTAGCTCGCCCACTCGAGGAACGCGCCGTCGTCCACCATCTTGCGGAACTCGCGCTCGTCGACGAAGTGGTAGTCGCGGCCGTCGCGCTCGCTCTCTCGCCGCGTGCGCGTGGTGTGGGACACCGAGAACGAGATGCGCTCGTCGCGCTCGACGACGAGCCTGCACACGGTGGTCTTGCCGGTCCCCGATGGCGCCGCGACCACGAATGGGATTCCCTGCGCGGCGGGCGCCGACGTCACTCGTCTTCTCCGAAGGGCGCCTCGACGTCGAAGCGCGCCGAGATCGTGTCGGGATTGATCGCCGACAGGATCACGTGGTCGCTGTCGGTGACGATGATCGAGCGCGTGCGCCGCCCCTGCGTGGCGTCGACGAGCTTGTTGCGGCTCGAGGCCTCTTCGCGCAGCCGCTTCATCGGCGCCGATTGCGGCGAGACGATCGCGACCACGCGCGATGCAACCACGAAGTTGCCGTAGCCGATGTTGAGCAGAACGGGGTTACTCAACGTTCTGTACCTGCTCGCGGATGCGCTCGAGCTCGGTCTTGAGCTCGACGACGTGGTGGGCGATCGGGGCGTCGCCGCACTTCGATCCGATGGTGTTCGCCTCGCGCGCGAGCTCCTGCAGCAGGAACTCGAGCCGCCGGCCGACCGGCGCGTCCGCGGCCGCGCCGCGCACGATCTCGCGGAACTGGTCGACGTGGCTGCGCAGGCGCACCAGCTCCTCCGCGACGTCGAGTCGATCGGCCGCGAGCGCGATCTCCTGGTGGAGGCGCGCCTCGTCGAGCAGGCCGGTCTCGAGCCGCAGCTGCTCGGTTCGCTTGCGCAGGCGCTCGCAGACGCTCTCGCGCACGCCGTGCGAGCGCTGCTCGATCGAAGCAGTGAGCGCCTCGACCGCCGCGAGCCGCGCGAGCAGATCGCGCTCGATCGCCTGCCCCTCGGCGGCGCGCATCGCGGCGAGCGCGTCGAGCGCGCGGTCGGCCGCGCCGAGCAGCGCCTCGAGCAGCCGATCGGCCGGAAGCTCGGGCTCGGACAGCCGCGCCACGCCCGGCAGCGCGATCAACGCGTCGACGCTGAGCGCGCCCGCCACGCCCTGGATCGCGGCGAGCTCGCGCGATGCGCGCGCATAGCTCTCGGCGACCGCGCGGTCGAGCTCCACGCGCGGCGACGCCGCTGCGTCGCTCGCGATCGAGACGCTCAGATCGACCTTGCCGCGCTGCAGGCGCCGTTGGATGCGCGCGCGCAGCTCCGGCTCGAAGCTCGCGAGCAGCGGCGGCACGCGCACGCGCGCCTCGAGGTGTCGTTGGTTGACCGAGCGAATCTCGAGCTCGAACCCGATCGATGCGAGCCGGAGCGAGGAGCGGCCGAAGCCGGTCATGCTCGAGATCACGAAATCGCCTCCAGCGGCTCCATCGGCTCGCGCGAAAATAGCGGCAAAACGCGGCTCGCACTCGAGCGCAGCCGGTCCCGGCCGGCCCGCTGGGCGCCACGAGCGCGGCGGCTCGCGGCCGCGCGCAGCGGTCCCGCCCTACGCGAGGCGCTCCTCGATCCAGTCGAGCAGCTCGGCGGGCTGCGCGACCTCGAGCTCGATCGACAGCACGCGCACGTCCGCGCGGCCGATCCAGGCGGGATTGATCCGCACGGCGTCGATCTCCGAGGCGAGCCACAACGGCGCGTTTCGGTAGAGGTACTGCATGTCGCGCTGGCCGTAGCGCCGGTGGTCTCGAAAGCTCCGCTGCGTGACGACCCGCGCGCCGAGCTGCTCGACGCATCGGCGCAGCGCCGCGGGCTCGGCGAGCTCCGAGATCAATCCGACCACGGCGCCCTCGAGCGCCTCGGGCGGCTCGGGTGCGCGGCCGCGCAGCGCGCGCAGCGCGGTCGGCCGGCGCCGAGCCGCGAACAGCCGGACGGGCTCGCGGGCTCGCGCGAAACGCGGCGCGTCGCTCTCCGCGAGCGGCCCGTCGATCAGCAGGCACGCGCCCGCGCGGCGCAGCGCGCCAAGGGGCTCGCGCAATCGCGCCGCGCGCGGCCGGCCGGCGCCGCCGATCCCCCCGAGCGCGTCGAGCACCACGACGTCGCAGTCGCGCGCGAGCGACAGCTGCTGGAACGCGTCGTCGAGCACGACGATCTCCGCCCCGAACGCCGACACCGCGCGCAGCGCAGCGCGCTGCAGGTCGCGGCCCGCGAGCACGGGGACCCGCGGCGCGTGCGCGGCGAGCACCATCGCCGCCGCGCCCGCGACCTCGGCGCGGCTCTCGAGGAAGCGCCCGTCCGAGACGACGACGGGCTCTTCGCGCCCGCGCGCGAGCCCGCGGCCGACGCGCGTGGCGACCGCGACGCGCCTGCCGCGGCGCTCGAGAGCTCGCGCGACCCAGGCGGTCGCAATCGGATCCGCGGCAGTGTGGAGCGTGCCGACGCTCAGCGCGCGCACCGGCAGGCGCCGCGCGCGCAGCAGCCCGTGCGCGTAGAGCGATGCCCGCAGTCGCGCGTGCGCGCCGCCGAGCCAGCTCGCAGCCGAGAGCACGCGCCGCGCCGCGCCCGCCTACTGCTTGTTGTACTGGGCGACGATCAGATCGGTGATGTCGAGCGCCTCGCGGCTGTAGATCACGCCGGCCGCCCCGCGCTGCAGGATCAGCGTGAACCCCTGCTCGCGACCCGTGTCGTTGATGATCTTGCGCAGCTTCGCGACGAGCGGCTCCTGGATGCGGAACTTGTCGACCTTGAGCTGCCCCTCGATCTCCTTGACCTTGTTCTCGATCTGGTTGCGCACCTCCGCCATGTCGAGCTGCTTCTGGAACAGCGACTCGTCGGAGAGCACGAACTTCTTCGCCTTGAGATCCTCGTCGAGCGCCTGGTAGCGCTCGTAGAGCGGGGCGAGCTGAGCCTCCGCCTCGCGCTGCTTGCGCGCCATCTCCTCGCGGGCCGCCTTGCCATCCTCGGTCGAGCTGATGGCCTGATCGAGATCGACGACTCCGATCTTGATCGGTTCGTCCTGCGCGGCCGTCCCGACGACGAGCAGCGCAAGCGCCCCGAGTGCGACGAATGCATTGTGGACTTTCATCTTTGGCTCCTGTGTGTTGGCTGTCGAACCGCGAATGGCGTCAGAGGCCGCGGCCGCCGACCGAAAATTCGAATACGGGCGAGTCGTCCTCGGAGGTGGGGTCGAGCGGAAAGCCCAGCACGACCGCGAGCGGCCCGAACGGCGAAAACCAGAGTACACCGGCTCCCGAGCCCCAGCGCCACTCCGGCACGTCCAGGAAGTTGTCCCCCTCCGCGAACGCGTTCCCCGCGTCCACGAACACCATCCCCTCGAGCCCGATGGTATCCGAGATCGGGAACCGGTACTCGATGCTCGAGCTGATGAATTTGTTCCCCCCGATGACATCGGTCTCGGAGAGGTCCGCGAACGGGTGCTCATCGGAGCCGTCGGCGTCGATGTCGTTGCAGCGGCCGTTCGCGTTGCCCCCGAAGCTGCGGTCGCCCTGCGGCGCGCATTGCCCCAGGTTCGTGTCGTAGCCGACCGGCGCGAACAGCGGGCCGACCGTGGGGAATTGGCTGGTGTCGGTGAACTTGCGCAGGATCGGGCGCCGCGGCCCCACCGAGCGACCCTTGTAGCCGCGCAGCTGGAACTGGCCGAGCCCTCCGAGGAAGTAGCGCTCGCTGAGCGGCAGCGTGCTGTCCGTGTCGATCTGATCGAGCGAGCGGATCTGGTCGTCCCCTTCGTACGCGGAGACGCCCGTGAGGATGTCGAAGTCGTAGTCCGCGATGTCGTTGAGCGAGAGCGCGTAGCCGAGGCCCGTGCGGAACGAGAACGCCGAGCGGTCGAGCAGCCAGTCGGGGGCGGGCACGTAGTAGATGCCCCGCCCCTCCACGCGGAAGTAGCGGGTGAAGCCTCCTAGGCCCGCGAACTCGATCCCGCCGTTGAGCTCGAAGCCATCCGTGGGCGAGAACCGGTCGTTGCGGTAGTCGGCGACGACGTTGAGCGCGCCCGAGCTGGTGAGCTCGGACCCGCTGAGGATCTCGCGGAAGATCAGCGCTGCGGTATTCACGTTCGAATCCTGATCGATCTTCCGGCTGCGGATGCCATAGCGCGCGAAGACGCTCGCGCGGTGGTCGACGGTCAGCGGATGGCCGAAGATGAACTCGGCGCCGGTCTGCTCCTGCTCGAAGTCCTCGTAGCGGATCGAGGTGCGGAACACGGTCCCGGTCATGCTGAAGTTCGAGTCGAGGAAGTAGGGATCGGAGAACTGCGCGTAGATGCGCTGGCTGCGGAAGCTCAGGTCGGCGTTGATGTTCATCGCGTAGCCGCGGCCGAACAGGTTCGACTCCGCGAGCGAGCCCGAGAGCACGAAGTTGTCCTGCGACGAGAAGCCCGCACCGAAGCTGAACGATCCCGTGGGCCGCTCGACGACCTGGACCTCGAGGTCGATCTGCTGCGGATCTTCCGTGGGCTCGGGGCGCAGCTCGACCTCCTCGAAGAAGTTCAGGCGCTCGAGCCGCGCGCGCGCGACCTCGATCGCGCGCGACGAGTAGAGCTGGCCCTCGACGATCGGAACCTCGCGCCGCACCGTCGGATCGACGGTGCGCGTATTGCCGGAGATGCCGATCTCGCGGATGAAGTAGAGAGGGCCCTTCTCGACGCGGAACACGACGTCCACCACGAGCTCCTCTTCCGCGAGCTGCGTGAGCGGGGTCACGTCCGCGAGGAAGAAGCCGCGATCCGTGTAGTGCTGCTGCAGCCCCTCGACGTCCTTGGTGAGGAAGGTGCGGTTGAAGATCGCGCCCTGCTTGAGGCTGAGCTGCTCGCGAAGCAGCGCGAGGTCGACGGTGTTGTCGCCCTCGACGTCGATGCTGCCGACGCGAAACTGCTTGCCCTCCTTGATCTCGACCGTGACGATCAGGCCCTCATCGACGGGCTGCGCCTCGGGATAGCCCACCTCTACCTGGATGTAGCCGTTCTCGTGATACTGCTGCTCGACGAGGCGCAGGTCCTGCACGAACAGCGGCTCGGAGTAGGTGCCGCTCTGATCGAGCCACGAGGTCGCGATCGACCAGAAGCGCCAGACCTTGGTCTTGAAGCCCTTCTGGAGCTCGCTGTTCGTGAACACGCTGTTGCCCTCGAAGCGGATCTCGCGCAGCTTGAGCTTCTCGTTCTCCTTCACGATGAAGTCCACGCTCACCGACGCCTCGCCGAGCTCCGCGATCTCGTAGCTGACCTCCGCGAGGTAGTAACCCTGCGCGCGGTACAGGCCCTCGATGCGCGCGCGGTTCTCGTAGAGCAACGGGTAATCGAGCGACGAGCCCGTGGTCAGCGTGAGGATGTCGCGGATGTCGTCGCTGTCGACGTTGTCGTTGCCCGAGATCGAGATCTGGCGCACGACCGGGTACTCCTCGACCTCGAAGGTCACGATCAGGCCCGCGGGGCTCGACTCGCGCAGGATGCGCACGTCGCGGAAGAAGCCGAGCGCGTGCACCGCGGTGAGATCCTTCGCGATCTGCGTCGGGCTGTACTGGCCGCCCGGCTGCGTGAGGATGCGCGCCTTGATCGCGTCGGCCTCGATGCGGCGGTTGCCGCGCACGCGGACCTCGGCCACGCGCGCGCCCGCGTCCGCGGCGCTCGGCGTGGGCGGCATGATCTGCTGCGTCAGCGTGAGCTCGAAGCGGACCGCGACGCCCGCGGGCCCGCGCTCGGTCTCGACCGACGCGCGCGCGACCTCGGGCAGCGCGCGCAGCAGGTCGAGATCCTCGCGAATCGCCTTGGGGTCGTAGCGAGCGCCCGCGCGCGTCTGCAGCTTGGCGCCCACGTCCTCGAGCGGCGGCTGCGCGCCGAGGATCGTCACCTCGGCCACCGTCGCGGGCTCGGCGCCGACCACCTGGTCGAGCACCTGATCGGCGAGCTCGTTGACGCGCTGGAGCAGCTCGTCCTCGCTCTGCGCGGTGAGCACGAAGCTTCGCGAGCGCAGCCCGATCGCGGCGGGCGTGACGCGCACGTCGAGGCTGAACTGGCCGCCGAGCTCCGTGAGGCTTCCGCTCACGATCGCATCGGCGCCCGATCCCGTCGCGACGGCGCGCAGGTCGGCGTCCGACGCCGCGCGCGCCGCCGCACCGCGCGCCGCGGCGTCGATGACCGCGACCTCGCCGCGCGCCTC
>DASPGF010000094.1:0-6118 GCA_035620755.1 Myxococcota bacterium | reverse complement strand
CGCGAACGCGATCAGCAGCGGCAGCGCGCTGGTCGCAACCGCGCAGCCGACGAGCTTGGCGCGCAGCGAGATCGGCTTGACGAGCGCGCCGCGCTGCTCGGGGCTCGCGATCTCGCTCGCGAGCGCGCTGCGCGCGGCCTCGAGCTCGCGCTTGACCGCGAAGAACATCGCCCCCGCTGCAGCCGCGCCCGCGACCGCGGTTGCGCCGACCACGGCCGCGCCCTCGCCGACGCCGAACCAGCGGAAGCGCAGCGCCATCGACAGCGCGGTGAGCGCGCCGGCCGCGAGCCAGCCGTACAGCGCTGCTGCCGCGAGCGCGCGCGGCATCCCGAGCACGGCCGCGAACGCCGCGTTGCGCTGCGCGTCCGGAAGCGCGCCCACGCGCTCTCGATCGAGCGCGAGCCGCTCGCGCGAGCGCGCGCGCAGCCGCAGCGCCCCGGCGACCGCGATCACCGCGTACGCGCTCCCGAACGCGAGCAGCCAGAGCCAGCCCCCCTGCGGAAGCTGCAGCAACGCGAGCAGCAGCGCGGCCAGCAGCGCGGGGCCGGGCAGCGCAATGCCGAAGTAGAGCGACGCGATGCGACGCGCCCCGTCGCGCGCTGTGAGTCGTGCCGCGCTCATGCCGCATCCTCGTGCTCGCGCAGCGACGCGCGATGGAGGCTCTCGATCAGATTCTCGAGCGACAGCACGACGATCGGGCTCGCGTTGGGCCGGCGCACCACCGCGCGCGCGGCCGCATAGCCCGCCTCGGTCGCGAGCGACGGCGGATTCTCCATCGCGGACGCGCCGACCTGCAGCACCTCGACCGCCGCATCGACGGTGAGGCCGACGACCAGGCCATCCGTTTCGGCCACCACGATGCGCGTATGGCTCGACTGCTCGAGCTTGCGACCGTCGAGCGCGCGCCCGAGATCGACGACCGGAATCAGCGCGCCGCGCAGATCGATGATGCCCTCGATGAGCTCGGGCGACTTCGGCAGCGGAGTCACGGGCTGCCAGCGCACGACCTCGCGGATGTTCGCGACGTCGATCGCGACCGATCGACCGCCGACCTCGAAGCAGCCGAGGGAGACCTCGCCGCGCGCGCTCACGATCGCCTCAGGCATGGCAGTCCAGCACCCGCTCGAGCTCGAGCAGCGAGATGAACTCATCGCCGTGCGCGCACAGCTCCTCGACCGCGCCCGTCTCGGAGCCCGCCGCAGGCCGCATCGCGTCGTCCGCGACGCGCAGCACCTCGCGCACGGCATCGACCAGCACGCCGGCGACATCGTTGTCGCCCGCCTGGACCACGATGATCCGGGTGCGGCGCGTGGGCTCGATCCGGCCGAGGCCGAGCCGGCAGCGCAGGTCGATCAGCTCGATCATCTCGCCGCGCAGCGAGATCACGCCGCGCACGTCCTCGGGCAGCCGCGGAACCGGCGTGACCGGGCGCATGCGCACGATCTCCCGCACGTGCTCCACGCGAATCGCGTACGGAGCGCCCGCGAGCTCGAAGGTGAGCAGCTGCTGGATGTCTTCGGCGTAGTCGACCGCCTCGCGCGCATTCGCGGCGCTGCGCGCGAGCGAATCCCAGGCGCGACCCGGCTCGGGCGACGCTGCGCGCTCGCTCATGCGCCCTCCCGCCGGCTCAGCGCATCCTCGACGAGGCTCGCGATGTCGACGACGAGCACGGCATCCCGGTCGCCGAGCTCGGTCGCGCCCGCGATGCCGCGCACGTTCTTGATCGGGCCCTGGATCGGCTTGATGACGGTGTCCTGCTGGCCCTCGAGGCGGTCGACGAGCAGGCCGATGCGCTGCTCGCCGAGGCCGACGATCACCGCGAACTGCTTGTCGCCCGCCGCTGCGTCGCCGAGCGCGAACTCGCGCGCGAGATGGCGCAGCAGCAGCGCCTCGCCGCGCAGGTTCAGGATCTCGCGGTTCTCGCTGCGCTGGATCTCGCGGCTGTCGATCAGCAGCGTCTCGTGCACCGCGTTGATCGGAATCGCGAAGCGCTGCGAGCCGACCCCGACGATCAGCGATTGGATGATCGCGAGCGTGATCGGAAGCGTCATCGAGATCGTCGTGCCCTGACCCGGAATCGACTCGACGTCGACCGCACCGCCGAGCGCCATCACGTTCTCGCGGACCACGTCCATGCCGACACCGCGGCCGCTGGTCTCGCTGACGCGTGTCTGGGTCGACAGGCCCGGCGAGAAGATCAGGTTGAGCACCTCGCGATCGCTCAGATCCGCGGACGCCGTCACGAGGCCGAGCGCCTGCGCGCGCGCGAGCAGCGCCGCGCGATCGATGCCCCGGCCGTCGTCCGCAACCGAGATCACCACGTGGTTGCCGCGCTGGAACGCGTCGATCTGGATGCAGCCCTGGCTCGGCTTGCCCGCGGCGTGGCGCTCCTCGGGCGGCTCGATCGCGTGATCGATCGCGTTGCGGACGATGTGCATCAACGGGTCGACGAGCTCCTCGACGATCAGCTTGTCGAGCTCGGTGTGCGCGCCCGAGACCTCGAGCCGCACGTCCTTGTGGAGATCGCGCTTGAGCGCGCGCACCACGCGCGAGATCTTCTCGAACACCTGCCGCATCGGGACCATCCGGACCTCCAGCACCGCGGCCTGGATGCCCTTTAGCTTGCGGTCGAGCGACTTGTGGATCTTCGACAGGTCCGCGCCGATCTGCGCGGTCTTCGACTGCGCGACGAGCCTCACCGCGAGCTCGCCGATCGCGGCGCGCTGGATCACGAGCTCGCCGACGAGATTCATCAGCTCGTCGAGCTTGCGGATGTCGACCCGCACCGTCTCGCTGATCGAGCGCAGCGACTCGAGCTCCGAGGGTGACGCGGCCGCGGCGTCGGCCAGCGGCGCGGGCTCGGGTGCAGCCGCCTCGACCGGCGCGGCGGTCGCGGCCGGCGCCGCTCCGATGCGCACCGAGATCACCTCGGCGTCCGGAAACTCGAGGCGCTCGCGCATCTCGGCGTCCGACAGATCCGACGCGACGAGCAGCGAGAACCGGATCTGCGATTCGGGCGTGTCTCCCGGAGCGGGCAGCGTCGACAGCACCTCGCCCATCGCCCGGATCGAATCGGAGAGCACCGAGAGCCCCTCGTCGAACGACATGATCTCGAAGGTCGAGCTCACGAGCATGATGTGCCGGCCGCGTCGGATGTTCTCGCGGAGCCGATGCTCCTCGTACTCGGTGAGCGCGCGCAGCAGCGCGGCGTCGATGTTCAGCGAGGCCAGCTCGTCGCCGCCCGCGGTCGTCTGGGTGGCGGCCGCGCGGATGCGGCGCGACAGCTCCTGCACGGGCGCGTTGAACGCGGCAACGGCTTCCGCGTCTCCGATCGACTCGAGCAGATTGGCGAAGGTGTGGATCGCCTCGTCGATCAGCGCGACGCATGGCGAGTCGAGCGGCAGCCTGCCGAGGCGCAGGCCGTCGAGAATGTCTTCGAGGTGATGCGCGAGGTCCTGGATCGACTCGAGGCCGAACATGCCGGCCAGCGCCTTGAACGAGTGCGCGGATCGGAACAGCCGATTGACGAGGTCGGGATCGACCTCCGCGCCCGACGCGCGCTGATCGTCGAGGTTCGCGTAGTCCTCGCGCATGCGCTCGAGGATCTCCTCGGACTCCGACACGAACTCCTGGTCCGCTTTGCTCTCGGATCGCGATCGACCGCCGCGCGTGGCCATGGCGCGTTATCCGGAACGTCCCGCGCGAGAGAGCAGCCCGATCGCGATCTCGCGCAGCTGCTCGGGCTCGAACGGTTTGACGAGGTAGGCGTCCGCACCGAGCTCGAGCCCCTTCTCGCGGTCGCGCTCGGAGCCCTCGGTCGAGACGATGATCAGCGGAATCGAGCGGTAGGCGTCGTTGTGCTTGACGAACGACACCAGCTCGAGACCGTTGATGTCGGGCATGTTGATGTCCGTGACGATCAGATCGAACGCTTCGCGCGGCAGGCAGCGCAGCGCCTCGAAGCCGCTCGAGGCTTCGGTGATCTTCACGCCGGGCTCGAGCCCCTCCAGCGCCGAGTTGAGCAGCGCGCGCATGGTGGGGGAATCTTCGACGATCAGCACTCGTTGCACGGACCCCTCCGCCGGCCGCGGTCGCCACTACGGCCGTTCCTCCTATCGGAAGCCCGGGAGCTTTCTTGAGGCAGTCTCGATACTTCGGGCGATGTCTCGCGCATTGCGCCCGGCGCCGCGCGCGCGCGGATTCAGGAGCCGAGCGGCTCGCTCACGCGCGCCAGCGCGCGCTGCAACAGGACGCGCTCGAGCGCGAGACCCGCCTCGTGCAGCGCGATCTCGATGACCGAGGTGTCGGGAATTCGCTCGCCGCCGGGTAGGTTGTCGGCGTAGAGCAGCGCGACCACGCGCCCGCCGCTCACGATCGGCGCCACGTACACCTCGTCGGGCTCGCGAACGCCGAGCCGCCTCGCGAGCGCGCGATCGCCCTCCCCGAGCACGGGCGCGCACAGCCCCACGCGCGTCTCGAGCACGCGCCGGAACCACTCGACGCCCTCGACCGCGCACTCGATCTCGCGAAACTCGGCATCCGCGGGACCGCCCCCTCGGGGCAGACCGTGCTGGGCGATGCCGAGCACGACCTCGTCGCGAACCATGAAGATCGCGACCCGCGAGAAGCTCTCGGACGCGAACCGCAGCACGAGCTTGAGCACCTCGCCTTGATTCTTGGGATCGCGGATGCGCTCGCTGACCGCGCGCAGCGTCCGCAAGCTCTCCGAGCCGTCGCTCGCCTGCGCGCCGCTCGCCTTGGAGCGCCCGCCCGAGCCGCCCGTCTTCGCGGCCGGCTTGAGCCAGGCCGCGACCTCACTGCGAAAGCGCGCCGCTTCGGCGGTGAGCCTCGACCACGCCTTGCGGTTCGCGAGCGCCGCCGGGTCGGGCGTGCTGAGAATGGCGTCGGCCGCGTCGATCGATTCGCCGCGCGGCGCGTGCTCGTGGCTCACGATCAGCACGGGCATCGCGGGAGCGAGCAGCTTGAGCCTGCGGATGAACTCCGTGAGGCTCTCGACGCCGCTCACGCGGTCGCGCGCGATCTCGATCGACACCAGCGCGATCGGAATCTCGCCGCGTCGCAGGTACTGCCGGATCCGCGCGATTCCGCTCTCGCCGTGCTGGAAGATGTGGACGCGCGGGAACAGCTCGGCGAGGTTGAGCTTCTGCCACTCGAGCGTGCTCAGTCTCGGATCGATCGCGACCAAACCCGCGGCCGCGATCGCCGACCGCGACAGCGCAGCCTCCGACGCGGGCGCCGCGGCTTGCTCCGGAGCGCCCAGCGCCGCCGCAGGCGCGCGCCCAGGATCCACCTCGGACTCGAGCTCGGGCGCCTCGCGCCGCAGAGCGGCGTTTGCAATCCGCTGCTCGGGCGGCTCCGCGTCGGCGGGCAGCGGCTCGGGAGCCTCCTCATCGGCGAGCGGCGCCGCTGGAGCGGCTGCGATCGCATCCAGATCGCTCGCGTCTTCGAGCTCGCCGCTGAACAGCAGCGGCGCGTCGTCGGAGTCCGCGCTCGGCCGCGCCGCTGGCGCGCGCTCCGCGCCTGTGCCCGCCGCAGCGTAGCCATCCTCGTCGCCGAGGCGCGTCGCCTCCATCGTCAGATACTGCGGGTTGATTCCCGTCGGAACCAGGATCTCGAGATCGCGCGGCTCGATCTGCTCGCGCACCTCGAAGCTGAACTCACCCGTCGTCCACGAGAAGATGCGGAACACCGAGCGCTCGACCTGCTCGCGGCGCAGCGCATCGAAGCTCTCCACGCTCAGCGAGCTGCAGTCGGGGATGACGGCGTCGACGCGCACGCCGCGCGCGCTCGCGCGGTCGACCGCGCGGTCGAACTCCTCGGCCCGGATGAAGTTCGAGCCGACGAGCAGCGAGCGCAGGTCCTCGGGCTCGCCCTTGACGTAGGCGGCGCGCACCAGGCCGTCGCAGAATACGACGCGGCCCTCGCCGTGCTCGGAGCGGATCCGCAGCAATCCCGATTTTCGCGACAGGCTCACGATCTGCAGGATGTCTCCGAGTCCGAGATCCTCGAGACTTCCGACCAAGCTCATCGAGCGACTCCGCTGCCGACTGCGCGATTGCGACTCTTCGCGGGCGTGGCGCGTCGCCTGCCGCGCGTG
>DASPGF010000093.1:0-10868 GCA_035620755.1 Myxococcota bacterium | reverse complement strand
CGGCTGCGCGCCCGCCGAGCGCCCGAGCGACTGGCCGCCGCTGCGCTCGAACGAGCGCGGCGTCTCGCGCCTCGTGTACGGATTCCTGCTCGACACGCTGCGCGGCGTCTCGGAGCACGTGACGGTCGGCTCGGCGGCCCGCAAGGGGCGCGATCTGCACAGCTGGTTCGCGCTGTGCCGCGAGGACTGAGCGAGGCCGCGCGCGCGTGCGCCGAACGCCGCGCGCGCGGCGATCACGGCGCGCGTCGCGTGTGCGCATGCGCGCCGAACCCGGGGTGCGCAGCGGAGCGCCGCGCCGATCAGCCACCCGCGAGCTTGACCACGTAGCCCTTCGCGCGCAGCAGCGCCGCGAGCGCGTCGCGGTGATCGCCCTGGATCTCGATCACGCCGTCCTTCGCGGACCCACCCGTGCCGCAGCTGCGCTTGAGCTCGCCCGCGAGCGCGCGCAGCTCGCCGTCGGGCAGCGCAATGCCCGAGATCGCGGTGACGGTCTTGCCGCGCCGTCCGCCGATCTCGCGTCGGATGCGCACGACGCCGTCGCCGCGCGCGGCGTGCGCGGGCTCGCGACAGCGGCAGCCGGCGATCGGCTGCTCGCAGCGCGCGCAGCGCCGTCCGCCCGCGCTCGAATACACCAGCGGATCCCGCTTCGGGCCCGACATCGCGGCCGACTCTCCCTTCCGAGCCGGCAGCTGCCGCCGCCGACTCGTCCTTCCGCATCGGCAGCCGTCGCCGCCGAGTCTTGCTTCCGCATCGGCAGCCATCGCCACCGACTTCTCTTTGCGCGCGTCGACGGCCGCGCAATCGATGGACGCGGTCGACACTCGCGGTCGCGGTGGATACTGTAACCCGCCATGCGCGCCCACGGCCTTCGCCTCGCAGCGCCGCTCGCGCTCGCCGCGTGGCTCGCCGCGAGCTCCGTGCGCGCGAGCCCCGCGATCGATGACTCCGCGCTGCGCACGCGCCGCACCACGCTCGAGAACGGGATGGTCGTGCTCACGCTCGAGGACCGCACGACGCCGGTCGTCGCGGTGCAGATGTGGGTGCGGGTGGGATCGAGCGACGAGGCGCGCGTGACGGGCCTCGCGCATCTCTTCGAGCACATGATGTTCAATGGATCGAAGCGCATCGCTCCCGAGCGGCACGGCCAGCTGATCCATTCGCGCGGCGGCGAGACCAACGCCTACACGACGCCCGACGTGACGGTCTACACCACGGAGATTCCCAGGGAGGCGCTTCCGCTCGTGATCGCGCTCGAGGCCGAGCGGCTCGCGCACCTCGACATCTCCGAGCAGGCGCTCGCGAAGGAGCGACGGGTCGTGCTCGAGGAGCGCCTGTTGCGGACGGAGGACCAGCCTGGCGGTCGCGCGCGTGAGGCACTCAACGCGTTGATGTTCCAGGCGCTGCCGTACCGCTGGCCCGTGATTGGCTGGCGCAGCGACATCGAGAACACGACGGTCGAGGATTGCCGCGAGTTCTTCTCGACCTACTACGCACCCAACAACATCGTGCTCGTGATCGTCGGAGACTTCGACGGTGACGCCGCGCTCGCGCAGATCCGCGAGAGCTTCGGCGCGCTGCGGCCCGCGAGCCGCATCCCGCGCTCGCTCACGCGCGAGCCGCCGCAGGATGGCGCGCGTCGCGCCGACGTCCATTTCGACCTGAGTTCGCCCGTGCTCGCGATCGCCTGGCGCACGCCTGCGGCCGGCCACCCGGACGCGGAGGCGCTCGACGTGGCGGGGGAGATTCTCTCCGGCGGCCGCTCGAGCCGCATCTACCGCCGCCTCATCCGCGAGGAGCAGCTCGCGCTCTCCGCCCACAGCATGAACTGGGCGCTCGCGCGCGCAGGTTTTTTCGGAGCCTACGCGAGCGTGCGCCACGATGCGTCGATCGATCGCGCCGAGCAGTCGCTGCTCGAGGAGATCGCGCGGCTGCGCGACGCGCCCGTGAGCGCGCACGAGCTCGACACGGCGAAGAGACAGATCGAGGTCGCGATGGTCTACGAGCTCACGACCAATGCGGCGATCGCGGATCGGATCGGCTACGACGTGACGACGTTCGGCGCGATCCGACCGCTCGAAGAAAGGCTCGCGGCGATCGAGGCCGTCGCGGCGGCCGATGTCCAGCGCGTCGCGCAGACCTACCTGGGCGAATCGGCGCGCAACGTCGTGCGCGTCGTGCCGCGGCCGGGTGCCGCGCCTGCGGAAGCGAGCGCGCCGACGGCGGGCGGCCGGTGAGGCGCGCGCTCGCGGGTCTCGCCGCGCTCGCGTCGCTGCTCGCGTGCGCGGCCGAGCTGCCGATCTGGGAGCAGCCGCCGCCGCCGATCGCGGACCAACCGGTGATCAGGCCGGGCGCGCTGCACCGCTATCCGCTCGGCAACGGTCCGCTCGCAATCGTGCTCGAGGATCACCGCCTGCCGCGCGTCTCGGTCGGCGTGAGCCTGCGGCGCGGCGCTGCGTCCGTCGAGCCCGAGCGGGCGGGTCTCGCGGGCTTCACCGCCGAGCTCATGAAGCGCGGCGCGGGCGAGCGCGACTCGCTCGCGCTCGCTTCGGCGGTCGACGCGCTCGGAGCGGTGCTCAGCGTGAGCGCCGACTGGGATTCGATCACCGCGCAGGTCTGGGGCCTCGAGCGCGATCTCGACCAGCTGCTCGCGATCCTCGCCGACGTCGTGCTGCGGCCGCGCTTCGAAGCAGCCGAGGCGCTGCGCGCGCGCGGCGAGCTGCTCGCGCTCCTCGAGCGCGCGCGCGACGACCCGCACACGCTGGAACGCCGCTTCGCGTACGCGGCCCTCTACCCGGGGCTGCGCGTCGGATTGCCGCTCGCGGGCAGCCCCGAGAGCGTCGCGACGCTCGACGCGGCCGCCGCGCGCGACTTCCACGCGCGCATGTTCGTCGCGAACAACGCGATCCTCTTCGCCGTCGGCGACGTCGACGCGGCCGCGCTGCGCGCGAACTTCGAGGCCGCGTTCGGAGCGTGGCGCACCGGCGAGATCCCCGCGCCCGGGCCGCGCTATCCGACGCCCGCGCCGCCCGCGCGTCGCATCGTGGTCGTCGATCGTCCCGACCTCGCGCAGACGCGGATCTCGCTCGCCCACGAGGGGATCGCGCGCGACGACGCCGACCGGATCCCCGCGAACATCCTCAGCTCCGCGATCGCGGGCAATACCTTCTCGTCGAGGCTGATGCAGCGCTTGCGCGCGGACACGGGACTCACCTACGGCGTGGGCTCCGCGTTCAGCATGCAGCGCGGCGGCGGTACCTTCACGGTCTCGACCTTCACGCAGACCGCGGACGCCCGGCGCGTGATCGATCTGCTGCTCGCCGAGCTCGAGCGCGCGCGACGCGAGCCGCCCGCGGGCGAGGAGCTCGCGGCCACGCGCGCGCTCGCGGTGGGCGACTTCGCGCTCGGCATCGAGACCTCCGACGCGGTGCTCGCGAGCCTCGTCGACCTCGAAATTCACGGCCTGCCCGAGGACGCGCTCGACACCTTCCGCTCGCGGGTCCGGGCCGTGACCGAGGCCGACATGCAGCGCATCGCGACTCGATTGCTTCACCCCGAGCGCTGCGCGATCGTGCTGGTCGGGCCCGCTCGCGAGCTCGAGCCCCAGCTCGCGGATCTCGGGTCGATCGAATGGGTGAAGCCCTGACGGACCGGGCCGCGCGCGCCACGCGCGCCGCGCGGCCCGCGCGAGCGATGCGAGACGAGCGAGCAGCGCGAGCGATGAGAGGACGCGAAGCTTGCAGAAGCTGATTCAGGAGCACCGGCGCCGCTTCGGCGACTTCGAGGTGATCGACTACGTCGACGAGTCGGCCATCGAGCGCCTGCGCGGCGAGCTCGATCTCGACGCGGCGACCACGCTGCACTGGACGTGGAGCTACGCGAGCGAGGTCGCCGAGCTGCGCGCGCTCTACGAGAAGGGCAAGGTCCACCAGTGGAACGCGGAGCGCGATCTCGACTGGTCGATTCCCGTCTCCAACGACGACTGGCTCGTGAATCCCGAGCTGTCGCTGCTCGCGCAGATCGCCAAGCTGACCGGCAAGGACGAGGCGACGCAGAAGGCGGCGATGTTCGACGAGTTCGCCTACCACGTCTCGCAGCTGCTACACGGCGAGCAGGCGGCGCTGCTGATCTGCGGGCAGCTCACCAACGCCTGCCACAAGATGGACGAGAAGTGGTACGCGGCGAGCCAGGTCGCCGACGAGGCGCGCCACATCGAGGCGTTCTCGAAGTTCATGCAGCGCAAGGTCGGAACCATCTACCCGATCGGCGGCACGCTCAAGACGCTGCTCGACGCTCTGCTCTCGGCGCCGACCCCCGAGCTCAAGACGCTCGGCATGCAGACGCTGTTCGAGGGCATGGCCGTCGGCATCATGGGGCTGATGCGCGCGGATTGCCGCAATCCGCTTCTGATCGACATCCTCGAGCGCGTTGCGCAGGACGAGGCGCGGCACGCGGCGTTCGGCATGCTCACGATGCGCCGGATCCTGCGCGACGCCTCGTTCGAGCAGCGCTGCGAGATGGAGGACTGGTCGTTCTCGATCCTCGAGGCGCTCAACGCGAGCCAGTACCTCGAGATGCTGCGGCTGCTCGGCCCGCGCTACGACGTCGACGCCGAAGCAGTGACGCAGCTGTTCGTCGCCTCTCCGCAGTTCGCGGAGAAGAACAGCCTCGTCTACATGCACACGGTGGTGCCGAACCTGCGCAGCCTCGGGCTGATCACGGAGCGCACCGAAGCGCACTGGCGGCGGCTCGGGATGCTCTACGAGAAGGACGTGCGGGCGGCGTGAGCGGCGCTCACTCGGGCCCCGCCACCGGCTGGCTCCAGCTGCGCTCGAGCTGCAGCCACTCGTCGGCGTCCGTAACCCAGCTCGCGTAGATCGACACACCGCGGAAGCACGCGGGCGTCGTCGGGAAGCCTTCGAGCGCGGCGCGCACGCCGAGCGCCGCGTTCTCGATGTTCTCGACGCTCGGATCCGCGTACTCGGGAACCTCGTGGTAGGCGGGGATGCCGATCAACAGCTCGTGCTTGCGCGCCGCGCAGCTCCAGCGCACCAATCGGCGCGTCTGGTCGCGCACGAACGCCACGTAGCCGAGGCGCAGCGAGAGGTTGGTGTCGTAGGCCATGAGCACGGTCTGATCGGCGATCTCCATCGTGGCGCGGTAGAACGCGCCCGACCAGAAGTTGCGACGCAGCGGGCCCAGCGAGATGCCGAACGGTCCCGAGCGCGGCGTCGCCTGGCTGATCATCCACGCGTCGCCCATGCGCGCGCGCACCTGCGCGAGCAGCTCGAGATAGCCCGGATGGCCGTCGCGCAGCGGCTCGAAGTTGAAGTGGACGCCGTCGAAGCCCTCCGAGCGCAAACGCTCGACGACGTCGACGGCCGCGCGGCGCCACGAATCGTCGGCGAGCCGCACCTTCTCGACGCGCGCGCCGAGCCACGCGAGGAATCTCGCCTCGGGCAGCGCGGCGCGCAGCGCCGAGAACAGCGGATCCGCGCGATCCGCGATCGATCCGTCCGCGAGCAGCGGCCCCGCGTGCACGAAGACGTAGCCGATGCCCGCCCTGCGCAACGGGCCGACGAGCGAGTCGAGCTCGGCCTCGGGCACGCGCTCGCCGCTGCGAACCTCGCGCCCCGTATACCAGCGGTGCCCGATCCAGATGCCGTTGTGCGCGGTGTCGAAGCGGCGCTCGGTGTTCGGATAGGTGTGCCAGACCGCGGCGAACAGCGCGGCCGCGAGCGCGAACGCCACGAGCATCCCGAGCTTCCAGGCTTTGGCGATCCTCACGGCGGGCACTCGCGGCTTCGAGGTGGGTCCACACGGTATCAGAGTCGAGCTGCGAGCCGGCATTCGAGACGAGACCCGAGCCGACCCCCGAGCGCGCATCCGCGGCGGAATCCGAGGCCGCATCTCCGCGAACGGGGAATCGCAGCGCGGCTGTGGCAGACTCGGGCGCGATGCGCGCGCGGCGGATCGCGGAGATCGACTGGGAGAGCTGGCGGCCGACGGATCTCGCGACGCTCGTATTCGTGCATCGCGACGCGCAGCTGCTGCTGATCCACAAGAAGCGCGGCCTCGGCGCGGGCAAGATCAATGGACCGGGTGGCCGCGCCGAGCCCGGCGAGGCGCTCGACGCCTGCGCGGTGCGCGAGGTGCAGGAGGAGCTGCGCATCACCCCGAAGAACCTCGAGCGCGCGGGCGAGCTGCGCTTCCAGTTCCTCGATGGCTACGCGATCCACGTGCACGTGTACCGCGCAACCGATTTCGACGGGACGCCGACCGAGACGCCGGAGGCGGCTCCGCTGTGGATCGACGAGGACCGCGTTCCCTACGACGAGATGTGGGCCGACGACCGCATCTGGCTGCCTCGGCTGATCGCCGGCGAGCCGTTCGCGGGCCGTTTCCTGTTCGATTCGGATGTGCTGCTCGATTACGAGCTCGCGTGAGCGCGCTTGCCCGCGCGCGCGTAACGAGCGCGCGCGCCCTCGAGCTCGCGCGCGACCTGCGCGCGCAGCTCGACCGGCTCGAGCACCTCGGCACCCGAGCCGAACGAGAGGATCCAGCTGCGCAGGTCGGGCGTGCTGCCGACGTCCATGCACAGCTCGAGCTTGCCGTCGGGCGCCTTCTCGAAGCGCTGGCTCTCGTGCCAGGTGCGCTCCTCGACGTAGCCCGCCCAGCGCGGGTCGAAGCGAATGCGCACGCGCACGGCGCGGTCCGCGATCACGCCGAACGACGAGCCGATGTAGGTGTCGAAGTCGAATTCATTCGACACCTCGAAGTGCTGGTCGCCGAGCTCGAGCTCGCGAATCCGGTCGACCGCGAAGGTGCGGATCTCGCCCGACTTGTGGTCGAACCCGACCACGTAGAGCCCGCCGCTGCGGTACCAGATCCGGTACGGGTCGAGGTCGCGCCGCGCGACGGCGCCGGTTCGCCCCGTGCGGTAGCGCATGTGCAGCGTGCGGCGCTCGAGCACCGCGTCGTTGAGCTTCTGGATCGTCTCGCGGCACTCCGCGTAGTTCTTGTGCGGCCCCGGGAGCACGCGAAACGCATCCGCGAGCTGCGCGAGGTACTTGGCGAGCTCGGGCCCGAGCCCCGCGCGAATCTTGCGCAGCGCCGAGCGGATCGAGTCGTGGAACACCGTGCCCTCGAGCGTGCGCAGCAGATCCTCGCTGAACGCGAGCGCGAGGATCTCATCGGGCGTGAACGGCACGTCGCCGAGCCGGAACGTGTCGAGGAAGCGGTAGTAGACGCGCCCCTCGCGGCGCTCGCTGACCACCGGAAACCCCGCGAACATCAGCGCGTCGAGATCGCGATAGACGGTGCGCCGCACGCAGCCGAGATCCTCGGCGAGCTCGTCGAGCGCCGCGCCCGCGCGGCTCTTCGCGAGCCGCTGGATCAGCTGCCACTGACGCGCGAGTTGATCGCCACGCATCGATCTAGGAATCCCGCTCGATCGGCTCGTCGGAGAAGAAGGCCGCGAACTCGCGCTCGTGGGCGCGCGCGTCATGGTAACCCAGCTCGGCGAGCGGCCCGAGGAACTCGCCGTCGAACAGCAGATACGAGAGCAGGTCGGCTTCGGCCGATCGGCGCCGGCCCTCGAGGCTGCGCATCGCGAGGCGCAGCAGCGGCGAGCGCAGCGATTTCTTGGGCATCGAGGAGATCACCTGGCTCGCGATGATGCCGAGATCGCGGGTCGGGCGGATCACGAGGTCGTCGATGCGGCGGAACTGCTGGCCGCCTTCGCGCGCCGCGACCTGGTTGAGGCGCGCGACGAAATCCGCGCCGAACGCGGCCGTGCCGCCGCTCAGCACCTCGTTCATCACGTGCATGCGCGCGAGGTCGGTGTCGACGTGGTCGAGCAGCAGCGCGTTGAGCATCTTGCCGAGCAGGAACGTCGGGCTCGCGTAGTCGTCGACGCGGCCCTCGTCGACCGCAGCCGGCTGGCTCGCGGTCGGATTCGGGCGCAGCGCCACCACCAGCACGCGGTCGGCGCCGAGCCGGATCGCGGGCGCGAGCGGCGTGTTGAGCCGCAGCCCGCCGTCCGCGTAGTAGGTGCTGCCGATGCGCACCGCGGGAAACAGCAGCGGGATCGCGGCCGACGCGAGCGCGTGCGCGGGCAGAAGCCGCGTCGGGTGCGGGACGATCAGCGGATCGCGGGTCCAGGTCGGCAGCGCGCGGCGGCCGTGCTCGATGAAGACCGCGACGCGGCCGCTCGCGATCTGGGTCGCCGCGACGCAGACCGCCTCGACGAGCCCGTTGCGGATGTTCTCGCGGATGCCGCGCCACGGGATGGTGCGCACCACGAGCTGCTCGAGCGGCTCGGTGTTGAGCAGCCCGTAGAGGCGATCGGGCGCGTTTCCCTTGCGGAACGCCTCCGCGGTGCGCCGGATTCCGAGCAGCCGCTGCGGCAGGCGCAGCACGTCGCGCGCCGAGATCGGCAGCAGCTCCTCGATGCGCATGCGCTTCCAGAACTCGACGAGCCGGCTGCCGCGGCCGCCGTCGAGCTCGGCGGTCGCCGCGAGGAAGCACGCGTGGACCGCCCCGACCGACGTTCCGCAGAGGATGTCGAAGCGCACCGGATGCCCGAGGCGCTTGGGCAGCTCGTCCACGAGATAGTGGACGACGCCGGCCTCGTACGCGCCACGCGCACCGCCGCCCGAGAAGACCAGCGCTCGCTTCGGGCGCGCGCGGCTCTCGCGTCGGTCGGCCGGCTGCGCCTCAGCCAACTCGCTCCACGTACTCGCCGGAGCGCGTATCGATGCGGATGCGCTCGCCCTGCTTGAGGAACAGCGGGACCATCACCACCGCTCCGGTTTCGACCGTGGCGGGCTTGCTGCCGCCCTGGGCGGTGTCGCCCTTGATGCCCGGATCGCACTGCGTGATCGTCGACTCGATGAACGGCGGCAGCTCGATGTTGATCGGCTTGCCGTTCCAGAACAGCACGTCGACGTCGAGGTTCTCCGTGAGGTACTTGCGCGCCTCTCCGACCTGATCCGGCGAGAACGGAATCTGATCGTAGGTCTGCGTATCCATGAAGATCAGGGATTCGCCGTCGAAGTAGAGGTACTGCATCTTGCGGTCCTCGACGTCCGGCTCGCCGACCTTCTCGCCCGCTCGGAAGGTCTTGTCGATCACCTTGCCGTTCCGGAGGTTCTTGATCTTGGTGCGCACGAACGCGCCGCCCTTGCCGGGCTTGACGTGCTGGAAGTAGACGATCGTGTAGGGCTCGCCGTCGATCTCGATCTTGAGCCCGTTCCGGAAGTCGGATGTCGCGAGCGCCATGGTCACTCCGTGAGCGGGAAGGCGCGGGAGAATAGCTCGCGGGGTTCCGGCCGGCGATTGCGCCGAGGTCATTCCGGGCCCGGGCCGATCGCGCTACACCAATGCCGCTGCAATCTCTGCTCGGGAGTCTGGGGATGTCGTTCTCCGGCCGGATCAGCGCGCTCGCGGCGCGGCTGGACGGCGAAGCTTCCGAAGTCTGGTCGGTGCACGAGCGCGCGAGCGCGCTCAAGGCCGCCGGCGAGCCGGTCTACCTGCTGTCGGTCGGCGATCCCGACCTGCCGACCCTGCCGAGCACGGTCGATCACGCGATCGAGAGCTTGCGCGGCGGCCGCACCCACTACGCGCCGGGTGCGGGCGAGCGCCGCCTGCGCGAGGTGATCGCGGACATCGAGCAGCGGTCCGCGCGCCGACCGTGCAGCCCCGACGACGTGATCGTGTTCCCGGGCGCGACCAACGCGATCCACGCCGTCTTGTCGTGCCTGCTCGACCCCGGAGACGAGGTGATCGTCGCGGAGCCGATGTACATCGGCTATCGCAGCAGCTTCGCGGCGATCGGCGCGGCGGTGGTAAAGGTCGCGCTCGAGGTCGAGAACGCGTTCCGGCTGAACCTCGAGCGGGTCGCGGCCGCGTTCACACCGCGCACGCGCGCGGTGCTGATCAACACGCCCGGCAACCCGGCGGGAAACATGATCTCCGCGAACGAGCTCCGGGCGCTCGCCGATCTGTGCTGGAAGCGGGACGTCTGGCTCGCCTCGGACGAGGTGTACTCGATGATCACGTTCGAGGAGCGCCACGTCTCGCTGCGCACGGCCGCAGACAAGCTCGAGAACGTGGTCGTGATCGACGGCCTCTCGAAGTCGCACGCGATGACGGGTTGGCGCCTCGGGTGGGTCGTGACGCACCCTTCGCTCGTGCGGCATCTGCTCCACTACGCATCGGCGACGATCTTCGGCTGCTCCCAGTTCGTGCAGGATGCGGCCGCGTTCGCGCTGCAGAACGACGAGGACTACATGGCGCAGGTGCGCGCCGAGTACAAGCAGCGGCGCGACCTCGTCTGCGCGCGCATCGCGGCGATCCCGGGGCTGCACTGCGCGCCGCCGAAGGCCGGCATGTTCGTGATGGTCGACGTCAGCGCGCTCGGCACGGATGGCGTGCGATTCGCGGAGGATCTGCTCGAACAGCAGCGCGTGTCGGTGCTGCCGGGCGCGGGCTTCGGCGAATCCACGCGCCGCTACGTGCGCGTGTCGCTCGCGCAGCCGCTCGCGTACCTGGACGCGGCGCTCCAGCGCATCGAGCGCTTCGCGCGCGCTCGCAGCGCTGCGGTTGCATCCGCCTAGAGCCGTCGCCCGCCGCGGGCTGCGCATCGTGGGCCGCGGGTCGCATCGCGGACGCTGCTCGGCAGCGCCGCGTCGTGATAGGATGCGGGGCATGGTCGGTGGCGATGCACGGCCCGCGACGTCGCCCTCACCCGTGGGCTTCGGTCTGGACGGTACGCGCCGCGCGGGGCGGCGGCTCGGGTTTCTGATTTCGCTCGTCGCGCTCGGAAGCGGGCTCGGCTGCGCGACGCTCGTGCTGCAGCCCATCGACCC